>NZ_JBHZDA010000014.1:0-44670 GCF_042755665.1 Streptomyces sp. NPDC059142 | reverse complement strand
AACCCCCCCCCCCTGGGGCCACCACCCCTCCGGCGCTGGTCTGGCTCTTGCCGCCCTGATGCGTGTGCCCCCCCCACACGACCAGGGGCGGATGCGCGCCCTGCCGCTGGAGCGTACCGAGCTGGACGAGATCGTCGGCGTACCGGACGACAGGGCGCCCGGCTTCACGGTGGAGCCGCACCGGACCGTCACCGTCCGGGTCCGGCTGGCGTTCACGGCGACGGCCCGTCCCAACGAGATCTCGGCCACCGCCGCGACGGTGCAGCGCCGGGGGGACGGCGGCGACTGGGTCGGCGCGTCCAACACCTACCGCTTCGCCGTCGCCGCCCCCGGCGGCCGGGTACGGGACGCGGCCCGGGGCGCCGCCTCCGCCGCCCCGGTCGCGGCCGACGGACCGGCGGAGCACCGTACGGAGGCGGGCGCACCCACCGGTGAGAGCACGCCGACCGGTGAGAGCGCGCCCGTGTCACGCCCCGAGAGCGCCGCCACGGGAACGGCCACCGGAGCCGCGCCCCGGACCACCGGAGCCGCCCCCGCCGCCGGAACCCGGGGCGAGCTCGTCGGCCGGGCCGCCGCCGCCCTCGCCCTGCTCACCGCCTGCGCCGTCCTCGCCCTCGGCGTCCGCCGCCTGCGCGACCACCGGCCCTGACCGCCGGCCCCGACCCCCGCCGAACTGCGAAGGCCCGCCCCGTACCGTCCCCGGAACGCCCTGGTTAGGCTGGGACGCGTCGACGGCACGTATCCGGCCATCCGGCCCACAGATATTCGGCCCCGCAGAGCGGAGAACAGTCCAGTGGCAGAGCGCAAGCCGATCGAGTCCTGGCTCACCGACATGGATGGCGTCCTCATCCACGAGGGCGTTCCGATCCCCGGCGCCGCCGAGTTCGTCAAGCGGCTGCGCGACTCGGGCAGGCCGTTCCTCGTCCTCACCAACAACTCGATCTACACCCCGCGCGACCTCCAGGCCCGGCTCGCCCGGATGGGGCTCGACGTGCCCGTGGAGAACATCTGGACGTCGGCGCTCGCCACCGCCAAGTTCCTGGAGGACCAGCGGCCCGGCGGCACCGCGTACGTCATCGGTGAGGCCGGACTCACCACCGCGCTGCACGACATCGGCTACATCCTCACCGACCACGAGCCGGACTACGTCGTCCTCGGCGAGACCCGTACGTACAGCTTCGAGGCGCTGACCCGGGCGATCCGGCTGATCAACGGCGGCGCCCGGTTCATCTGCACCAACCCCGACGAGACCGGCCCGTCGACCGAGGGCCCGCTGCCCGCCACCGGCGCCGTCGCCGCGCTGATCACCAAGGCCACCGGCAAGGACCCGTACTTCGCGGGCAAGCCGAACCCGCTGATGATGCGGACCGGGCTCAACGCCATCGGCGCGCACTCCGAGACCAGCGCGATGATCGGCGACCGGATGGACACCGACGTCCTCGCCGGTCTGGAGGCGGGCATGGAGACCTTCCTCGTGCTGACCGGCGTCACCACTCCGGGGGACGTCGACCGCTACCCGTTCCGCCCCTCGACGGTCGTTGACTCGATCGCCGATCTCGTCGATCGCGTCTGAGCACGTCAGAGCGGTGTACGGGGTGACGACGCGCCGTTGGGGATGCGAAAACCCCGCGCACGGGTGAGCCTGGCCAGTACCAGGAGGTTCACGATGCGTACAGCTCTGCTCGCTCTCCGTGCCACGGGTGTGGTCACCGTCCTGGTGACCGCACCCGTTCTCGGCACCGCCACCACCGCCCAGGCCCATGACGCCGTCCGGGTCACCGTCATCCCGTCCACCGCCGCCCCCGGCGACCAGGTGGAGATCCGCGCCGAGGGATGCAAGAGCCGCGAGGCCGTGGCCGTTTCCCGGGTCTTCGCCAACGACGCGAAGCTCATCCCCAGCGCCTTCGGCGAGGACTGGAACCGGGACCAGGCCGAGGCGGCCAGGAACCCGGAGAAGCCCGTCCCGCTCACCGGCCACGCCCGGCTGAAGGCGTCCGCCACCGGGGGACGGTACGAGATCGACATCAGATGCGACGGCCACAGCCACGCCGGCTCCGGCAGCTTCGACGTCGTCGCCAAGGGCCGCCCCGACCCGCCGCGGAACGACCGGCCCGACCACGACCGCGGTGACCAGGGCCGCGGTGACCACGACCGCCGCGGGGACCACGACCGTCGTGGCGAAGACCGCGGGGACCACGACCGCCGGGGCGACGACCGCTGGGACCGCGACCGGCCCGGCCACCACCGGGACCCCTGGGGCCCGGTCAGGGCGGGCGGCGGCGGTACGGCACAACTCGCCGCGGAGGCCCGCCCCGAGAGCCGGGTGGAGAAGGACAAGGCGGAGGAGCACAAGTCCGCCGGAACGGCCGGCCCCGGCACCCCGCACGCCGTGATCGGCCTGGTCCTGGCCGGGGTCGCGGCCGTCGCCGTGGCCTTCAGGAGCGTACGCAGGCAGCGTACGGCGGCAGGGCGGGACACGGACTGACATGTTCTCAGCGCACCGTTCGTCGGACCGACGTCACATAGGGCACTGCTCCTCCGGGCACTGTTCGCCAGGGCACTGCTCCGTGGACCCCTGCTCGTGGGGGCGCCGCTGGCACCGCCGCCACTACGGGTACTACGGGTCCGGCCGGCTGCTGACCGGCGTGGCCTGGGCCGTCCTGCTGCTCAGCCTGTGGATCTGGGGGCGGGACGGCCAGGTACCCGGCGCCGTCTCGGCCCCCACCGCCGGGGACGTGGCCGCGGTCGGCCGCCCGCTGGGCGCGCCGCTGCCGCCGTCCCGTACCCCGCTGGACTCCACGGCCGGGGCGGGCACCCCGCAGCGGGTCGAGATCCCCTCCCTCGGGATCGAGGCGCCCGTCGTCGCCCGGGGCCTCGACGCCGCCGGTGCGGTCGACCCGCCGCCGTACACGACGCCCGACACCGTCGGCTGGTACGGCGGCGGCGCCCGGCCCGGCGCGGAGGGGGCCGCGATCCTCGTCGGCCACGTCGACACCAAGACCGAACCGGCCGTCTTCTACGGGCTCAGCTCCGCCAAGCCGGGCGGGAAGGTCCGGGTCACCCGGGCCGACGGGAAGATCGCCGAGTTCACCATCGACGACGTCCAGGTCGTCGACCGGGACCGGTTCGACGCGAAGAAGGTCTACGGCGCCCACGAGAAGTCCCGCGCCGAGCTGCGCCTGATCACCTGCGGCGGCACCTTCGACCGCGCGGCACAGGCCTACACGGCGAATGTGGTGGTCTCCGCCTATCTGACCGGGGTGAGCTGACGGGGGACGTACGCCCGTGTGCGCCACCGGCGTTACGCGCCGGAGCCGGGACCCGGTATGCCAGGATTGGCGGCCCCGGACGAGGTACCGGGGAGGGGGCCCGCGAAGCGGCGATCACAGGGGCAGCGCACCAAGGGGGAGTGGATGTACGGCAGTTATTCCCGTCGCGGACACAGAGGCACGGGAAGTACGGGTGCCTCGGGGGGTGTCCGTAAGGAGCCGGGAGACCGTAAGGGGCCGGGTGTCCGTAAGGGGCCGGGGGACCGGAAGGGCCGGGCGTCCTTCGCGGTCGCCGTCGCGGGGGTGACGGCGCTGCTGCTGGCGGGCTGTACGTCCGGCGACGGGGGCGGCGGAGACACGAAGGGGCCGCCGCTGAGCCAGCGCCCCAAGGCCGAGGACCCCTACTGGGTCAACCCCGACGGCGGCGCGGCCCGTCAGGCGGCGGCGTACGAGAAGAAGGGCGACAGCGGGAACGCGGCCCTGATCAGGAAGATCGCGGAGCAGCCGGCCGCCGAGTGGATCGTCCCGGACAACGCGGAGGCGCAGACCAAGGGGTTCACGGAGGCGGCGGCGAAGGCCGACCGGGACGCCCTGCTCGTCCTCTACAACATCCCGCACCGCGACTGCGGCCAGTTCTCCAAGGGCGGCGCCGAGGACGGCGACTCCTACCGCGCCTGGGTCGACCAGGTCGCGCGGGGCATCGGGGACCGCAGGGCGACGGTGATCCTGGAGCCCGACGCCGTACTGCACCTCGTGGACGGCTGCACACCCGAGGAGTTCCACGAGGAGCGCTACCACCTGCTCAAGGGCGCCGTCGAACGGCTCAAGCGGCAGCCCGCCACCACCGTCTACCTGGACGCGGGCAACGCGGGCTGGCAGAGCCCCGACGCGCTCTTCGAACCGCTCCAGTGGGCGGGCATCGGCGCCGCCGACGGCTTCTCGGTCAACGTCTCCAACTTCTACACGACCGAAGCGAGCGTCGACTTCGGCAAGCGGCTCTCCGCGAAGGTCGGTGACAAGCCCTTCGTCGTCGACACCAGCCGCAACGGCAACGGCCCGTACACGAAGGGCGACTCCGGCGAGAAATGGTGCAACCCGCCGGGCCGCGCCCTCGGCGAGCGGCCGACCGTCAGGACCGGGGACCCGCTGGTCAAGGCGTATCTGTGGATCAAGCGCCCCGGGGAGTCGGACGGCGACTGCAAGGGCGGCCCCAAGGCGGGGGCGTGGTACGCGAGCTACGCCCTGGACCTGGCGCGCAACGCCCGGTAGACAGGGACGCCCGCCGTCCGTCTCCGTCCGTCCCCGTACGTCCCGTATCTCTCCGTCCCGCTCCCGCCCCTCCTGGAGAACCCCGGTGCACCGTCCGACCACCGACCCCGCGCCTCCCGGGTCCGCCGTACCTCCCGTACCTCCCGCACCTCCCGTACGTCCCGTGCAGCCCGGGGGCGGGCCCGCCGTGGAGACCGGTTTCGCCGCTCTCCTCGACCGGGCCCGGGGGCTCCTGGAGCGCCCCGGCCGTACCGTCCTCGGCATCGTCGGCGCGCCCGCCGCCGGCAAGAGCACCCTGGCCGAACTGCTCGTCCGTGAACTGGGGCCGGGCGCCTGTGCGGTGCCGATGGACGGGTACCACCTGGCCAACTCCGTGCTCCACGCCCTCGGCCGCCGGGACCGCAAGGGCGCCCCCGACACCTTCGACGCCGAGGGGTACATCGCCCTCCTGCGCCGTCTGCGCGAGGGGGCGGGGCCGGACGCGACCGGGGCGGCGGTGACCGTCTACGCGCCCCGGTTCCACCGGGAGATCGAGGAGTCCGTCGCCGGGGAGACCGTCATCGCCCCCGAGGTCCGGCTCGTCGTCACCGAGGGAAACTACCTCCTGCTGCCGGAGGGCCCCTGGGCCGGGGTACGGCCGCTGCTGGACGAGTCCTGGTACGTCGAGCCCGACGAGGCGCTGCGGCTGCGACGGCTGGTCGGCCGGCACGTGGAGTTCGGCAAGAGCCCGCAGGACGCCCACGCGTGGGCCCACGGCACGGACCAGCGGAACGCCGCGGTCATCGCGGCCACGCGCGACCGCGCCGACCTCGTCGTACGCCTCCCGGAGCGCTGACCGCCGGCGGGCACCACGCCCGCCGGCCCGTCGCGGGAGCCGCTACTCGACCTCCACCCACACCGCCTCCGACGGCGTGCCCTCCCCGTCCGTCACGAAGAGCATGTACCACCCCGACGGCACCAGCGCGCTGTTCTTCGGCACCGTGACCTCGACGCCGTCCGCCGTCTTCTTCACGTCCAGCGCGACCGTGCGCTGTTCGACGTCGGTGACGTGCGTGACCGCGCTCGGCCGCATCAGCTTCGCCGTCGTGACCGCGCCCGGATCCTTCACCTTGAAGAGGGCGGAGCCGCCGCGCTTCACCGCCTTCGGCCCGTCCGTGACCTCGGGCCGCGTGTCCGCGTCCCGGTAGAGGTACGGCGGTGTGTAGATCTCGATGCGCTGCTCGAAGACGCCCGGCTTGGTGTTGGCCTTGTCCGCGTAGAGCGAGTCCGAGCCGAAGATCATGACGCGGCCGTCCGGCAGCAGCAGGGACCCGGAGTGGTAGTTGCGCCCCACCTTCGGGTCGGCCATCCGCGTGTACGTGCCGGACGCCGGGTCGTACCGCCGCGCCTGGAGCACGTTCGAGCCGCCGCGTCCCCGGTAGTCCTCGGAGCCGCCCGTGACCAGCACACTGTCGTCGGGGAGCAGGGACGCGCTCGGGTAGCGGGTGCCGCGCTCCAGCGTCGGGCCGTCCTTGAACCGCGGGTCGGCCTCCTTCAGGTCGACCAGCCGGGACTTCTCGCTGGACTTCTCCGACTCGCCGATCCCGCCGCCGCCGATCACCATGAACTTCTGGTCCTGGGCGGGCGGCAGCATCACCGTCGCCGAGGTCTCCATCTGGTCCGGGTCGCTCAGTCCGGGGATCTTGTCGAACTTGTTGGTCTTCAGGTCCCAGATCCCGGGGTCACGGCCGACGTCGGCGGGCCCGTAACCGGAGTTGGAGCCGCTGTAGAAGAGCTTCCCGTCGTCCATCAGGAAGACCGCGGGGTAGGTGGGGAACTTCTGGATGTCCCCGGTGTACTCCCAGGTCCGCGTCTTCGGGTCGTAGATCTCGTTCTTGCCGGGGACGAGCTGGCCGATCTCGTCGAGCCCGGAGAGCGCCAGGACCTTGCCGTCCTGGAGCGTGGTCAGCGTGGGGTACCAGCGTGCCTCGTTCATCGGGTCGACGCTGATGTACTTCTCCGCGACCGGGTCGAACTCGTACGCTTCCTTGATCCCCTGGAAGTCCTTCTTGTCGAGCGCCAGCTTCTGCCCGATGCCGTACACGTTGCGGGCGTCGGAGCCCTTCATGCCGTGCACCCGGTAGTTGTCCTCGGCGCCGGTCTCGTACTTCGCGCCGGACTCGCGCGCCTCGACGTAGACCCGGCCCAGACCCGCGTCGTTGCGCAGATAGGCGCCGGTGGTCTCGTCGAAGACCTTCGTGGCCTTCTCCACCAGGATCGGGTCCTTGGAGACGAAGGTCTTGCCGTTCTCCTTGCCGGTGAACACGGTGCCGGCGGGCAGGGTGATCGGCTTGTCGGGGTCCTCGTTGTGGACGACCATCAGGCCGCCCGCCTTGGTGACGTCGCCCTTGAGCTTCTCGTACCGCTTGGTGCCGCCGGCTATGAGGAGTTTCCCGTCCGGGAGCTGGGAGTGCCCCGAGCAGAACAGGTCCTTGGGGGTGGGGATCTTCTTGTACGTGTCGGTCGCCGGATCCCAGAGGATCGACTCGAACGTGCCC
Organism: Streptomyces sp. NPDC059142; assembly: GCF_042755665.1. Lineage (NCBI taxonomy): Bacteria > Bacillati > Actinomycetota > Actinomycetes > Kitasatosporales > Streptomycetaceae > Streptomyces > Streptomyces sp. NPDC059142. Next base: position 37,595 of record NZ_JBHZDA010000014.1, on the reverse strand, counting down.
GCGTCGAAGTTCTTCTGGTTGTTCCCCGAGCCGGCGATCAGCAGCACCTTGCCGGTGTGCAGCAGCGAGGCGTGGATCGAGTTGATCCGGAACCGGGCCGGGACGTCCAGGAAGTCCCAGTGGCCGTTCGCCGCCTTGTAGTCCGGGCGGTTGATCTTGTACTCGTGGTACTGCGCCGAGCCGAAGCGGTAGAGCGCGGGCCCGTTGAACCCGGCCACGGCGACGACGACCGCGGCGCCGATCGCGATACGCCTGGCCCGGTTCCTGCGGTGGTTCTGCCGGACGGGAATCGCGCTCATTTCTTACGTCCCCCAAGGGAAATCCGTGCTGTCGGTGCGGTGGGTTCCGCGGGCGCCTGGGCCTGGGCCGGCGCCGCGTGGCGCGGCATCCGCGGGAGCGGCGCCGTACGGTCGAGCGGCGGGACGCCCTGGCGGTCGGCGTACACCCCCGCCTGCGCGCCCGTGGGAGCGGGTGCGTGCGCTCCGGTGGTCGTGGGCGTGTGAGTGGGCGTGTGAGCGGGCGTGGGCGCTCCCTGGCCTCCGGGACCGCGCCTGCCGCGGTGCGAACCGCGCCTGCGCTTGGCGCGCTTCTCCTGGCGCAGCGACCACCACCAGATGAAGACCGGCGCCGCCGTGATCAGCATCGCCAGCGTCGCCCACGTCAGCATCGCCGGATGGTCGTGCCCGAAGACGAACGAGGCGATCATCGAACCGCCGAAGACCAGGATGAAGAAGAAGTGCACCCGGAACGTGCCGAAGAGCGTGTCCGGGCTGGACGAGTCGCCCTTCGGGGTGACCACGAAGCTGCTCTTGCGGCGCAGTACGGCGTCCATCAGCGAACGGGCGTACAGCGGCGCCGACATGGCCGACATCGCCATCCCCGCCAGCCCGCCGGAGCCCTCCGGCTCGTGCGGCGAGACGTTGTGGCGGCGGTTCCAGATGTAGAGGCCGATCTGGAGGGCCGAGGCGTTCCCGTACAGCATCATCCAGATCGCCGGGTCGATCTGCACACCCGAGGCGCCCATGCCCAGGAAGAGCGCGCAGCTCAGCGCGGCCAGAATCCAGTTGAGGGCGGACATCGGGTAGAAGATGATCATCATCGTGTAGTTGAAGAGCTTGCCCGGGGGCAGCGAGGAGAAGCCCTTCCAGTACTGCTTGAGGATCGTCTCGTACGTACCGCGCGACCAGCGGAGCTGCTGCGTGAAGAAGTCCGTCCAGGCGGACGGGCCCTCGCCCACGGCCAGCACGTCGGGCGTGTAGACGGAGCGCCACTTGTTGCCGGACTCGGGGTTGCGGTGGCGGTGCATCTCGAAGCCGGTCGCCATGTCCTCCGTGATGGAGTCGTACAACCCGCCGATCTGCTTGAGCGCCTTGATCCGGACGGCGTTGCTCGTACCGACGAACATGGGGGCGCCGTAGCGGTTGCCCGCGCGCTGGATCAGCGCGTGGAAGAGGAACTGCTGCGACTCGGCCGCCTTCGTGACGAACGAGTCGTAGTTCCCGTACACCTGCGGGCCGATGACGAAGCCGACGTCCGGGTCGCGGAAGTAACCGAGCATCCGCTCCAGATAGTTGGGCATCGGTACGTGGTCGGTGTCGACGGAGGCGAAGTAGTCGTAGTCGTCGCCGTGCGCGTCCAGCCAGGCGTTGTAGTTGCCGTGCTTGGTCTTGGCGCGGTGCGCGCCCTTGGGCTGGTTCCACTTCGCGATGCCCTTGCGGGAGAAGTGGTGCACACCGAGCCGGGCGCAGACCTCCTTGACCGCCGGGTCGTCGCCCTCGTCGAGCAGCCAGACGTGCATCATGCCCCGGTGCCGGATCCGGACGGCCGCCTCCAGGGTCTTCGTCACCATCTCCAGGGGCTCCTTGCCCGGCACGAAGGAGGTGAGGAAGGCCACGCGCGTACCGCCCTCGGGCACGACGGGGATCGGGTCACGTGCCACCAGCGTCGCGTGCGCGTTCGAGATGACATTCATCGTGCGGAACAGCTCGATCAGTCCGATCGAGACGAGCATCACGATGTCGAGGACGAGCAGCGTGTCGTTCTTGAGGTTCGGGTCGCGCTCGGTCCAGTGCTGCGGCTGCATCAGCCAGACGAAGAGGCCGAGCGAGAGCAGCGGCGCCGCGCCGAGCAGCAGGGCGGCCCGGATGCGGTGCGTCTCCTGGGAGAGCAGCGAGCGGTACTGCACCGTGTACGGTTTGTCCGCGTCGGGCCTGGTCAGCGGCCCGGCGAGACGGCTGTAGTGCTCGTAGTCGTACTTCGGCAGGACGTTCTTCGCCGGCCGGGAGCGCTGTAGTCCGGCCCGTCTGAGGTGCGAGGGTATGCGGAGCTGCGTGGTCCGGGACGCGTCGGTCTCCTGCCGCTCGCCGGCCGGGCCCTCTGGCGTCGACGTCATGAGTCATCCCCCCGCACGCACACGTACTGCGTGATGGATCGAGTTTTCGTCCGGATGTTCTGTCCGGAGCGGCCCCCTGGCCGTCACTCCGGGCGTGTGCCTCGCGGCCTTTGTCTCCCTCTGACCGGAAACACGGCCGATCCGGTTGCGTGATGTCGCCGGCGGCACCGCGCAAGCCGTGTCCCTACGGGCCCCCGCCCCGCCGCACCGCCACCGCTGGAACAATCCGGCGCGCCGCGCACAACTGTGCGGATCGCGTGTTCCTTTGATGGCGATGAGTTGAGGATAGGTTGTCCGACCATCGTCCGGATCGCAAGGGAGAGAAGAGCGGATTGCTGCTCATCCGGGCGATTTATGTGATCGGTGTGACGGATGCGATGGCGAGCTGCCGCCAAGTTGGGCGGGTTTCCGTGAGTCGCCGGCGGACGCGGGAATGAGAGAAGCCCCCTCACGTGGAGTGAGGGGGCTTCGCTGTGCGTGCGCCGCCAGGGACTCGAACCCCGGACCCGCTGATTAAGAGTCAGCTGCTCTAACCAACTGAGCTAGCGGCGCCTGCTGACCTGGAGAACTCTACCGGACGGGAAGGAGTGGCTCCGACCATTTGATGGCTGTTGCGGCCTGTCGGATTGTCTTTTCTTACCTTCGATCCGTCAAAATGCGATTTGTCGCGACAGTTGACACACTGGCGCCCGCGCGGCGGGGCTGAAACGTGCGGAGGGAAGGGTTCGCGGCGCCCCAAGAGTCCGAAAAGTCCCAAAAAACTCGAAGAGTCCGACGTATCCGACGTATCCGATGTGTTCGACGGGATTACTTGATGAGGATGAGTGTGGAGGGGATCGCATGACGGTTCCGGTCTTCGAGGAGTACGAACCCGCTCTCGACTGTCCCTGCGCCGGGTGCGCCGAGCGGCGGCGTGACCTGGCCAAAGGTCTGCCCGTACGGTCCGGCGGCCACCCGGCGGCGCACGGCGCCCGGCGGGCGCTGGTCCTGATGACCGCCGCCGGGGTCGCGCTGGGCGCGACGGGGGTGGAACCGGCGCGCGCCACCGACGCGGCGGCGCAGGCGGCCTTCGACCCCGACCCGTCGACCCCGCAGGGGGGCAGCGGGCCCCTCCACGGGCGGCCCCTGCCGGGTCCGGGCGCGGACCGGCCGACGGTGGAGCCCCGTACGTCCACCCGCGCCGAGATCATCAACCGCGCCAAGCTGTGGGTGAACGCGAAGGTGCCGTACAGCATGGAGAAGTACTGGTCGGACGGGTACCGCCAGGACTGCTCCGGCTATGTGTCGATGGCCTGGAACCTCGCGGGCAACGAATGGACGGGCAGCCTCGCGGAGTTCGGCGTACGGATCGAGCGCGAGGAGCTGCAACCCGGCGACATGCTGCTCTTCCACAACCCGGCCGACCCGAACAAGGGGTCGCACGTCACGCTCTTCGGCGGCTGGACCGACTACACGCACACCCATTACATGGCGTACGAGCAGACCAAGCCCCACGCCCGTCTCCAGTCCACGCCGATGGCGTACTGGAACAACTCCGACCGCTATATCCCGTACCGCTACAAGGGCGTGATCGAGAGCGGTGACGGCAAGGGCCCCGAGACGGGTACGGGGAGCACGCCCGCCGCCTACCCCGGGGCGCGCCTCTTCGGGCCCGGCGCCGACAACAAGTACGTCACCCAGCTCGGCCGGATGCTGGTGGAGCGCGGCGGCAAGCGCTTCTACGCGCGGGGGCCGGGCTCCCGGTGGGGCGAGGCGGACCGGCGGGCCACCCAGGCGTTCCAGCTCGCGCAGGGCTGGAGCGGCGCGGCGGCCGACGGGCTGCCGGGGCCGGGGACCTGGCGGTATCTGGTGAAGGGCCTGGGGAAGAACATCCCGTCCGGCGGCACCGCGAAACCCCCGGCGCCGAAGACACCGGCGTTCCCCGGCCGCACGTACTTCCGGCCCGGCGCGAGCAACCCGTACGTGCTCCAGATCGGCCGACAGCTCGTGAAGCGCGGCTTCGGCCGGCACTACACCACGGGACCGGGGCCGCAGTGGACGGAGGTAGACCGGCGCAACGTCGAGGCGTTCCAGCGGGCCCAGGGCTGGCGCGGCGCCGAGGCGGACGGCTACCCGGGCCCGGCGACCTGGCGGCGACTCTTCGCATGACGGACACGAGGATGACGGTGACGATGACGCACACCCCGCGACCGAACGACGACGAGGACGGCCTGCGAGGGCTGTTCACGGTACGCCCCGAGCCCGAGCCCGGACCGGCGCCCGAACCTGAGCGGGTGGAGGAGCGGGCGGAGGAGCCGGGGGGCGCCGTGGTGCCGGAGGTTTCGGTGGCCGCTGAGGCTCCGGTGGTTCCGGCTGTTCCGGCTGTTACGGAGGTGCCAGAGGTGCCAGAGGCTCCGGTGGTACGGGAGGTTCCGGTGGTGCGAGAGGCCCCGGAGGTCCCCGTCATCCCTGTGGCTCCGGCAGCCCCTGTGTCACCGGAGGCCCTGGAGGCCCTGGAAGCGCCCGAAGCGCCCGAGGCCCCTGAAGCGCCCGAGGCCCCGGGAGAGCTTGAAGCCCCACAGGCGGCACGAGCCCCAGAACGCTCAGAGGTCACCGTGTCACCGTCGCTCTCACCGGCCCCCGCCTTCCTCAAGGCCCCCGAGGCCCCCGAGGTCCCGTCGCCCCCACCACCCCCGACGCCTCCCATGGCCCCGCCGGACCGGCACCCCGTGCTCGATCTGGAGCCGGATGCCTTCGGCCGGGGCGCCGGGGTCTCCGTACGGGCGGCGCGTCCCGCGCGGTCCGGTGAGCGTCCCCGCTGGAGCCCGCTCATCGTCGGCGAGGCCACCCACGAGATCCCCGTCCACCTGCTCTTCCGCGACGAGGCCGAGGCGCCGCCGGCCCCCGGGGGACCGGTCAGGCCCACCGTCGTCGGGCGCCGGCTCGGCACCGGTGAGCAGCCCCGGATCCGCCGGGTGCCGCCGCCCGCCCCGGCGCCCGTCGTCCCCGCGCGCGCCGCGCCGTCCGGCGACCCGCACCTCACCGAGCGGCCGGGCCCCGCCCTGCCCGGCTGGTCCGCCGTTCTCGTCGGCCTCGTCGCACTGCTCGGGTGCGCGGCCGTGGCCTGGTGGGCCGGGGCGCTGCCGGCCCCGGTGACCGAGGCGCTGCGGCTGCCCAGGTTCCCGTACGACGGCGTCAGGATCAGGGAATGGGCGCTGCTCGGGCTCGGGGTGACCGTCGCGCTCTTCGCCTTCGGCGGGCTCGGCCGTGGCCGGGCCGGTCACGCGTGGGTGCTGACGCTCTTCGGTGACTACCGGGGGAGCGTGCGCCGTACGGGACTGCTGTGGATGAGCCCGCTGCTGCTGCGCCACCGGGTGGACGTGCGGCTGCGGCACTGGCGCAGTGAGCCGATGCCCGCCGTCGACTCGAACGGTACGGCGCTGCGCGTCGTCGTCCTCGTCGTCTGGCGGGTGCGGGACACCGTACGGGCGGCCCTCGGCGTCCAGGACCACGAGGAGTATCTGCGGGAGCAGGTCGAGGCGGCGATGGCGCGGGTGCTCTCGCAGCTTCCCGCCGACGCGTTCCACGACGAGGCGCCGACGCTGCGCAACGCCGAGGCGGTGGGGGACGCGCTGACCCGGATGCTGTCGGCCGAGGGGCGGCCCGTCGGCGTCGAGGTCTTCTCGGCGCAGCCGACGCGGATCGAGTACGCACCGGAGATCGCCGCGGCGATGCAGCGCAGCCGGATCGCCGCGATCGACGCCAGGCACCGGGACTCCGTACTGACGTCGGTGGTGGACGCGGTGGACGACACGGTGAGCCGGCTGACGACCCGCGGCCTGGTCGAACTGGACGACTACGAGCGCAAGGCGCTGGTGAAGGACCTCACCGTCGCGTTCTACACGGGCCGGCAGGGGGCCGGGGAGCGGCTGTGAGCGTCCCGGGGGCCCGTCAATTGGTCTGGACCGGGTTGTGTAGTTGATATGGACACGATCAAAGTTCCTTCATACCCTGGGGCTTGGTCCAGACCAACCGTTGTCCTCTGTCTGCGCGCGCGTGCGGCACGGCTCACCGAACTCCCCCACGTTCTCTGGAGCGAAGCATGCGAAAGAAGATGGGCGCGGCCGTCGTCGGCCTCGTCGTCACCGCCGTCTCCCTGCTCGCCACCGGCAGCGCCAGCAGCCATGGCTACACCGACTCACCGATCAGCCGCCAGAAGCTCTGTGCCAACGGCACCGTCGCCAACTGCGGCAACATCCAGTGGGAGCCGCAGAGCGTCGAGGGGCCCAAGGGCTTCCCGGCGGCCGGTCCCGCCGACGGCAAGATCTGCTCGGGCGGCAACGGCCAGTTCGCGCAGCTCGACGACGCGCGCGGCGGCTCCTGGCCCACCACCAAGCTGACGAGCGGCCAGAGCCACACCTTCCGCTGGCAGTTCACGGCCCGGCACGCCACGACCGACTTCCGTTACTACATCACCAAGAACGGCTGGAACTCCTCGCAGCCGCTCACCCGCGCCGCGCTGGACACCCAGCCGTTCCTGACGGTGCCGTACAACAACCAGCAGCCGCCCGCCACGCTCTCGCACTCGGGCACCCTCCCGTCGAAGTCGGGGCGCCACGTGATCCTGGCGGTCTGGACGATCGCGGACACCTCGAACGCCTTCTACGCGTGCTCGGACGTCCAGTTCTGATCTGACGGACGCCCGGTACGGCCTTCTCGTCACGGCCTTGGGAGTACGACGCCACCTGCCCGGTACCGACCGGGCGGGGGCGGACGGACCGGACGGACCGTCAATCCGCGTCGCTCCCAAGGCATGTGAGTGCGCCACAGGGGGTTCCGATGGCTGGAATTGGGGGATCATTCCCGCAACGGTCATCGCGCGTAGATCCGTGCGACAGCCGCGGAGTTCACGCTGTGGGCGCTCCTTGTCACCCCGGTCAGGGAGCGTCTCCCCCCATATGCCCGGAGGTTTTCCGTCATGCGCAGACGTCTGGCACTTCCTCTCGCAGCAGCAGTACTCGCCCTCCCCACCGCCCTTCTGACCGCCACCCAGGCCACTGCCGCGCCGGCCGACAAGCCGCAGGTGCTGAGCAGTTGGACCCAGGAGAGCGCGGCGAGCTACAACTCCTGGGTCGCGGCCCGCGGCAATCAGGGCGCCTGGTCGTCGTACGCCTTCGACTGGTCCACGGACTACTGCTCCTCCTCGCCGGACAACCCGTTCGGCTTCCCCTTCCAGACCTCCTGTGCCCGCCATGACTTCGGCTACCGCAACTACAAGGCGGCCGGTCAGTTCGACGCGAACAAGGCCCGGCTCGACTCCGCGTTCTACGCGGACCTGAAGCGCGTGTGCTCCGCGTACTCCGGCGCGCAGAAGACGTCCTGCGACGCGACGGCGTGGACGTACTACCACGCGGTGGACATCTTCGGCGTGGACGGCCAGAAGGGCGGCGGCGCGAAGGGCGCGGCCTGAGCCCCGTCCGATCTCGGCCTGATCCCGGTCTGATCCCGGCCTGATCCCGGCCTGATCCCCACGTCAGGACACGAGGAAGGCCCCCCGCTCGCGCGAGGGGCCTTCCTGTGTCGGTGCGCCGCCAGGGACTCGAACCCCGGACCCGCTGATTAAGAGTCAGCTGCTCTAACCAACTGAGCTAGCGGCGCCTGCTGACTCGAAAATAATACCCGGTGCTGCGGGGTGCTCCGAACCAGCGCCCCGCGGGCCCGGAGGGCCACGCGGGTCCGGCAGGATCCGGAGGCCGGACGGAAGAACCTAGATCGTCAGGGCCAGCGCCACCGGGGCCGCCCCGCGGTTCAGCGACTCCGCCGCCGCGCGCAGCCGGTGCGCGTGTTCGAGCGGGAGGGAGAGGGCGAGGCACCCGACCGAGGAGCCCGCCGTCAGCGGGACGGCCGCGCAGACCGTGCCGACCGCGTACTCCTGGAGATCCAGTACGGGGACGGTGGGCGGATGGCCGTCCAGCCGGGAGAGGAGCAGCCGCTCGCTGGTGATCGTGCGGGAGGTGAACCGCGCGATCTTGTGACGGGCGAGATGGTCCTTGCGCCCGCCGTGGTCGAGCTGGCTCATCAGGCACTTGCCGATCGCGCTCGCGTGGGCCGTGGTGCGGAAGTCCACGTACTCGTTGACGGCGGGGGTGAGCGGGCCCTCGGAGATCTGGGTGATCCTGATCTCGCCGTCGACGTAGCGGCTGACGTAGATGGCCGCGCCGATCGCGTCGCGCAGCTCGGCGAGGGTGTCCTGGAGCCGCGTTTCGAGGACCTGCGTCCGGTCGTTGCCGGAGCCGAGCAGGGTCAGCGAGTCGCCGATCACATAGGCGCCGTCCGCCGCCTGCTCCACATATCCCTCGCGGCGCAACATGGCGAGCAGCGGCGCGAGATGCCCGGCCGGCAGCCCGCTCTCGCTGGCGATACGGGCCGCGGTCACACCGCCGCCGTGCCGGGACACCGTCTCCAGCACACGCAGCACGTACCGCACCGAATGGAACGGGGCGGTCGGCTCCGGCCTCAGCACCACGGTCCCCCCTTGGCAGGTTGTTACCGCAAGCTCACCACCACGATAACCGTCAAGGGTGGGGAAAAGGGCGGCGGTTGACCAGCGAATTCGGCGCGGCCCAGGGCTCTGTACTGGGCCGCGCCACTCTGGCATATGCCAGAGGCGTAGTTCTCCACTCCGGCGCGGACTGCCGCGCAGGTCAGCGCGGTCCGGGTGCGACCCGCATATGCGCCGGGCGTGCGCCGGGCGCAATCAGAGCACGGCGCCGAGGAACTCACGCGTACGTTCGTGCTCCGGGTCCGTGAAGATCTTCTCCGGCGGTCCGGACTCGATGACCTTCCCCGCGTCGAACATCATCACGTCGTCGGAGATGTCCCGGGCGAAGTTCATCTCGTGCGTCACGCAGAGCATCGTGATGTCCGTCGTGTGGGCGATGTCGCGCAGTACGTCCAGGACCCCGGCGACCAGCTCCGGGTCGAGCGCCGAGGTGACCTCGTCCAGCAGCAGGATCCGCGGCCGCATCGCCAGCGCGCGGGCGATCGCCACGCGCTGCTGCTGCCCGCCCGAGAGCTGGGTCGGCTTCGCGTCGCAGCGGTCGCCGAGCCCGACGAGGTCGAGCAGTTCACGGCCGCGCTCCTCGGCCTCGTCCTTGCCGAGCCCGAGGACCCGGACCGGGGCCTCGGTGACATTGCGCAGGACGTTCATGTTGGGGAAGAGGTTGAACTGCTGGAAGACCATGCCGATGTTCTTCCGTACCTCGCGCACATGCTTGCGGTTCGCGGGGAACAGCTTGTCGCCGTTGACGGTGATGGTGCCCTCGTCGGGCTGGACCAGCGTCATCAGCAGCCGCAGGATCGTCGTCTTGCCCGATCCGGACGGGCCGACCAGGGTGACGTGCTTCCCCGGCTGTACGGAGAAACAGAGGTCGTCCAGGACGGTGTTGGTCCCGAATCTCTTCGTGACGTTCTCGAAGCGGATCAGCTCGGTGTCCGCCGTGGATTTCTCGGTGCTCGGGGGAATTCGGTCAGCGGACAAGACGACGCTCCAGGGCTCGCATGAGAAGAGAAGCCGGATAGGCGATGAGGATGAAGGCGACACCGACCACGGTCAGCGGCTCGGTGTACTGGAAGGTGGCCGCGCTCTCCAGCCGGGACTGCTGGAGCATTTCCAGCACACTGATCCCGGCGAGCAGCGGGGTGTCCTTCAGCATCGAGATGACGTAGTTGCCCAGCGCCGGCACGATACGCCGGATCGCCTGCGGCAGGATCACCGCGATCCAGGTCCGGCCGACGGGCAGGCTCAGCGCGGTGGCCGCCTCCCACTGCCCGGCGGGCACCGCGTCGATTCCGGCCCGGTAGACCTGTGCGGTGTACGTCGAATAGTGCAGCCCGATCGCGAGCGTGCCGGTCGTCAGCCCGGAGAACTGCACGCCCCACTCGGGCAGGACGAAGAAGAAGAAAAAGAGCTGCACGAGCAGCGGGGTGTTCCGGATGAATTCGGTGAAGACATGGACCGGCCACCGGATCAGACGCGTCGGCGCCCGGAATCCGATCGCCCAGACCAGACCGAGGGTGAAGGAGAGGAGCGAGCCCACCACGAGCACCTGGAGGGTGAGGAGCAGGCCGTCCCAGAAACGTGGCATGAAGTCCGCGACGGCGGACCAGTCCCAGCTGTTCATCGGGTGCCTCCCGGTGTGCCCGGCGTACCCGGTGTCATGGTGATGCCGATTCCGGCCTTCGTCTTCCGCTCAAGTGCCTTCATGCCGCGCGTGAGGACGAACGCGAGCACGAAGTAGATGACCAGGGTGATCGAGTAGATCTGTGCGCTCTCCTGCGTGGCCAGCCGCACCAGATAGGCGGCGAACGACACGTCGGCCACCCCGAGCAGCGAGACCAGCGCCGTGCCCTTCAGCAGTTCGACGAGGAGATTGCCGAACGGCGGGATCATCTCCGGGATCGCCTGGGGGAGCAGGATGAGCCGCAGCCGCTGCCACGGCGTGAAGTTGAGGGCGATACCCGCCTCGCGCTGCGCGGGCGCCACGGAGTTCAGGGCGCCGCGCACGACCTCGGCGCCGTACGCCCCGTACGACAGGCCGAGCGCCAGGACGGCGGCCCACAGCGGGACGAGGGCCCAGCCGAAGAGGCCGGGCATCACGAAGAACAGCCAGAACATCAGGACCAGCGCCGAGGTGCCGCGGAAGACCTCGGTGTAGAAGCCGGCGAGGAAACGGACGGTGCGCGAACGGTGCGTACGGGCCGTTCCCACGGCGAATGCCACGAAGGCGGCGAGCGCCGCGCTGTAGAGCGTGAGCTGAACGGTGATCCAGACACCGGGGAGCACCCAGTGGGTCCAGAGGCCGGCGGTCATGCGCACAGCTCCTTAGCCGTCAGCGTCGTCATCTCCGACTCGGCGAAGCCGAACGGCTTGAGGACGCGGAACAGTTCGCCGCTCTTCTTCATCTTGTGGATCTCGACGTTGAAGGCGTCCCGCAGACCGGAATCGGTGGGGCGGAAGGCGAAACCGCCGCCGTCGACCTTCTTCTCGCCGTCCACGAGCGGGGCGAACGGCTCGGTCGCCTCGGCCTTGCGGCTGTTCTTGACCACTTCGCGCCCGGTCAGCGCGGTACCGGCGAAGACGTCGACCCGGCCGGATTCGACGGCGTTCAGCCCGGCGACCGGGTCCTGGAGAATGACGATCTCGCTCTCGGGTATCCCGGCGGCCTTCGCGTAATCGATCTCCGCGTAACCGGTTCCCGTGGCGAGTTTCGCCTTGGAGCGCACCACGTCCTGATAGGAGAGCAGCTTCTTCGGATTCCCCTTGCGCACGATGAAGGAATCCAGCATCTGATACTCGGGATCGGCGAAGATGACCTGCTTGCACCGGTCCGCGTTGATGTACATCCCGGCCGACACGACATCGAACTGCTGCGAGTTGAGGCCGGGTATCAGCGAGGAGAAGTCGGTGGCGACCGGCTGTACGGAAGCTATGCCGAGCCGCTTGAAGATGATTTTCGCGAGTTCCACCGCCTCGCCGGTGAAATCACCCTGGTCGTTGATGTACCCGTACGGTGCCTCGCCCGCGATCCCCAGCCGCACCGTGCGCTGCGATTTCAGCCGGGCGAGGGTGTCCCCGGTCGGAACCCGGCTGCATCCGGCGGCGCCGAGCGCCCCCGCGGCGCCCAGCACGGCCGTGCCCAGCAGCAGGGAGCGTCTGCGTATGGGCCGTTTTGGTGCTCTTTCCGTGGTGTTCTCAGGTGGTGAAGCCATGGGCGCGCGGCTACCCGACTCCATCCGGGTTATGCGTATCGATTTGAGCCGATCTTGCCCGTCCGGTGTGCTCTTGACTGTGCGGACCGGACGAGGACGATGAAGGCATGACCGATCGATTCGTCACCGTGTCATTGGACAAGCGCGGCGTGCACTGCACCGCGAAACTGCTGGACGACCGGGCTCCGGTCACCTGCGCGGCGGTGTGGGAGGCGCTGCCGCTCGGCTCGGACGTCTACCACGCCAAGTACGCGCGCAACGAGATCTACGCGCTGTTTCCGGCCTTCGCCGCCGAGGAGCCACCCCTCGAAAATCCGACAGTGACCCCGATCCCCGGGGATCTGTGCTACTTCACCTTCTCCGACACGGAGCTGGGCACGTCGTCGTACGGATACGAGGAGAAGGCCACCGCGGGCCGCCGCACGGTCGTGGATCTCGCCCTCTTCTACGAGCGCAACAATCTGCTGATCAACGGCGACATGGGGTGGATCCCCGGCATCGTCTGGGGCACGGTGGTCGACGGCCTCGACCGGATGGCCGACGCCTGCCAGGACCTCTGGCGGGCGGGGGCCATCGGCGAGACGCTCAGCTTCCGGCGCGAGTAGGGACGCCCTCGGCCGGGGCGCGGGCTTCCGGATCGAGCAGGGGCGCGCGGAAGCCGGGGCGCGCGGGAGCCGGGGCGCGCGGAAGCCGGGGCGCGGGCTCCGGGCGCGCCCCGGCGGGGCGCTCAGGCTCCGGCGGGCGCCGGGATCCGGGCCGCGCCCGAGGCGTACAGCGCGTGCGCCGCGCGCAGCACCAGCTCGTCCGCGTGGCGCGCCGCGACGATCTGCACCCCGATCGGCAGCCCGTCCGCGTCCACCCCGCACGGCACCGTGGCGGCGGGCTGCTGCGTCAGGTTGAACGGGTACGTGAACGGCGTCCACGCCGTCCAGCGCCGCTGCCCCGAACCCTTCGGGGTCTCCACACCCGCCTCGAACGCGGTGATCGGCAGCGTCGGGGTGACCAGCAGGTCGTACGAGGCGTGGAACCGGCCCAGCCGCCGCCCCAGCTCCATCCGCGCGTCCACCGCCGCCAGGTAGTCCAGCGCGCTCCGCCGCTCACCGATCGCGATGATCTCCCGCAGCCCCGGGTCGAGCCCTTCGCGCTGCTTCTTCCCGAACGGGGCCACCAGCCGGGCCGCCCCCGTGAACCACAGGGTGTGGAACGCCTCCACCGGATCGCTGATGTCCGGGTCGGCCTCCTCGATGTACGCGCCCAGCTCCGCGAGCCGGCTCACCGCCGCCCGTACGGCCGACGCCACCGCGGGGCGCACCGCGACCTGCCCGCCGAAGGACGGCGAGTACGCGACGCGCAGCCCCTTCACCCCGTCGGCGCCCGCGGCCAGCGCGTCACGCGCGCCCGGCGCCGGGGCGAGCTGCGACCAGTCCCGCCAGTCCGCCCCGCTGATCACGTCCAGCAGCAGCGCCCCGTCCGCCGCGTCCCGGCTCATGGGCCCGGCGTGCGCCAGCGTGCCGAAGGGGCTCGACGGATAGAGCGGTACGCGCCCGTACGTCGGTTTGAGACCGAAGATCCCGCAGAAGGACGCCGGGATACGCACCGAACCGCCGCCGTCCGTACCGACCGAGAGCGGCGCCGCTCCCAGCGCCACCGCCGCCGCGCTGCCGCCGCTCGACCCGCCGGTGGTGCGGGAGAGGTCGTAGGGGTTACGGGTCACCCCGTTCAGCGGGGAGTCCGTGACGCCCTTCCAGCCGAACTCGGGGGTCGTCGTCTTCCCGACCAGGACCGCGCCGTGCTCCCGCAGCCGCGCGACCACCGGGGCGTCCTCGTCCCACGGGCCCCCCGGCCGCACCGCCAGGGAGCCGCGCAGGGTCGGCCCGCCCCGCTGGAGGAACAGGTCCTTCACGGAGACCGGCACCCCGTCGAGCAGCCCCTGCGGCTCCTGCCTGCGCCAGCGTTCGGCCGAGGCCGCCGCCTGCGCGAGCGCCGCCTCGGAGTCCACCCGTACGAACGCGTTGACCAGCGGCTGCACCGCCTCGATCCGGTCCAGTACGGCGCGGACCACGTCGACGGGGGAGAAGTCGCGCCGCGCGTAGCCCGCCAGCAGCGCGTGCGCGGAGAGGTCGGTGAGGAGGGTGTGGTCCGTAGCGGTGTGATCCCTGGTGCCGCGGTTCGTCATGTGGCCTCCGATGCGATCAGTCATGCATGGGGACGTACCCACGTTTCTTGTCCACCACGTTGGGAAGGGGCTTTCCGGCCACCCACAGTTCGTACAGGCCGACGAACTGCTCCCCCAGCCGGTCCCGCCAGCCGACCGTGTCGCCGCTCATGTGCGGGGAGACGATCAGCCCGGGGACGTCCCACAGCGGACTGCCGGGATCCAGCGGCTCCCGCTCGAAGACGTCGAGCGCCGCGCCCGCGATCCACCGCTTGGAGACCGCGGCGACCAGGTCGTCCTCGACGACGAGCTGCCCCCGGCCCACGTTGACGAACCGCGCGGACGGCTGCATCAGGCCGAACAGCCGGGCGTCGAACATGCCGCGCGTCGCGTCCGTCAGCGGCGCGGCGCCGATCACCCAGTCCGCCCGGGTCAGCAGCCGGTCGAGCTGGTCCGCGCCGTGCACACCGGGGCGCGCCGTCCGGCCGGTGACGGCCACCGTCACGCCCAGCGCCCGCAGCGTGTGGGCGACGGCCCGGCCGATCGGGCCCGCGCCGACCACGACGGCCCGGCTGCCGGCGACGCGCAGCCCCTCGCGGTGGTGCCAGCGGCGCCGGCTCTGGAGCTCCAGCGTGCCGGGCAGATCCTTGGCCATGGCCAGGACGAGCCCCGCCACGTACTCGGCGATCGGCTCCTCGAAGATGCCCCGCGCGTTGGTGACGACGGTCTCGGAGTCGACCAGACCGGGGAAGAGCAGCCGGTCCACCCCGGCGCTCGCGGTGTGCACCCAGCGGGGCCGCGGGCCCGTCCCCGGCCAGGCGTCCCGTACCGCGTCCGAGGTGAAGTCCCAGACCAGCAGGGCGTCGGCGAGCGGGAGTTGCGCGGCGAGGCCGTCCGCGTCGACCGACACGATCCTGGCGTGACCGGTGAGCCGGCCGAGGCGCGGCGGCGGGTCCGCCGTCAGGACGAGGAGGGTGGGTGGGGGCATGGGGAGCAGCCCTTCTGCCGGGGCCGGTACACCCGGCGGGGGCCGGGCGGGGGCCGAGCGGAGTTTCCCGTTGGAAAATTCCGTGCAACGTCTGAGATGTGCCGATTGACCACGCTCGCATCACACTCCTACCGTCGTCAACAAGAGCTGAACCTTGTCAGCGCGGGCGTGAGCAAGGGGGCCGACAATGGATGTCTCCTTTCTGGGCGGACCACAGCCACAGCGTGGTGTGGGAGTGGTCGCTCCGTTCGATTTCGCACTCGACCGCGAACTGTGGCGGTGGGTGCCCGACAACATCTCGTTGCGTCTGACCAGGACGCCTTATGTGCCGGTCGAGGTCTCCCTCGACCTGGCCAGGCTGGTCAGCGAGCACGAGACTCTGGGGGAGGCGGTCCGGGCGCTCGGCGTCTCCGAGCCCGAAGTCATCGCGTACGCCTGCACCTCGGGCAGTTTCGTCGGTGGCCCGGCCGGGGAGCGGGCCATGTGCGAGGCGATGACCAGGGCCGGGGAGGTGCCGTCGCTCACCACGACCGGCGCCCTCGTCGAGGCCCTGGAGGATCTGGGCGTGGGCAGGATCGCGCTGGTCACGCCCTATACGGAGTCCGTCACGAGGTCGCTGGAGGAGTATCTGGCGGAGGTGGGGGTAGCCGTTACGGGTCGCGCTTTTCTCGGGCTGACGCGGGACATCTGGAAGGTTCCGTACCGGTCGGTGATGGACATGGCGCGACAGGCAGTCGTCGGAGCGGCCGACGCGCTGTTCATCAGTTGCACGAATCTGCCGACGTACGACGTGATTCCGCAGTTGGAGGCCGAACTGGGCATGCCGGTGCTCTCCGCCAACCAGGTCACCATGTGGGCCGCGCTGCGCAGGCTCGGCGCCCACGCGGTCGGCCCGTACCAGGCGCTGCTGCTCGATCCGCCGCCGGTGCAGACGGCTCCGCCGATGACGCCGATCGCACCGATCACGCCGATCTCGCCGATGACATCGGTTCCGGCGGTCCCGCCGATCGCCCCGGTCACGCCGATCTCTCCGGGGGTGCCGGCCCAGCCGGTGGCGCCGGGACCGGCGCCAGGACCGTCCGTTTCGCCCTCCTCGCCCGTCGAGGGCCTGTCGGCGGCGGAGTCCGTGCCTACGGTGGAATCGGTCGCCCCCGCGTCACCCGTCGCACCGGCAGGCCCCGGCGGGCCCGTCCCGCCGTCCCTGCCGGACGATACGGAAGGATGGACATGACCACCGTCGGATTCCTCTACCCCGGCCACTCCGCCGAGGACGACTACCCGCGCATCGAGATGCTGCTCGCCAGCGACATCAGACTGCCCGTCGTCCACACCGACATCGGGGAGGACGCCCACCGCGTCGACGCGCTGCTGGAGATGGGCGCGGGGGAGCGGCTGGCGGCCGGGGTGGAGGAGCTGCGGCTGGCCGGGGCCGAGTCCGTGGTGTGGGCCTGCACCAGCGGCAGCTTCGTCTACGGATGGGACGGCGCGCACGAACAGACGCGCGCCCTGGCCCTGGCGGCCGGGCTGCCGGCGTCGAGCACGTCGTTCGCGTTCGCCCACGCGGTACGGGCGCTCGGCGCGGAACGGGTCGCCGTCGCGGCGACCTATCCGCAGGACGTCACCGAGTACTTCGGGGTCTTCCTCAAATCGGCGGGCATCGAGGTGGTGGCCGACCGCGCGAGCGGGATCATCACGGCCGCGGAGGTCGGTACGTGGGAGCGCGACGAGGTGCTGGAGCTGGCCCGCGCGGGCGATCATCCGGACGCCGAGGTCGTCCTCCTCCCGGACACGGCGCTGCACACGGCGGCGTATCTGCCCGAGCTGGAGGAGGCGCTCGGCAAACCGGTGCTCACGGCGAACCAGGTCAGCGTCTGGGAGGGGCTGCGGCTGGCAGAGCGCAAGGCGTGGGCGCCCAAGCTGGGCACGCTCTTCGCGAGCCGGCCGTAGCCGTCCTGTCGCGCTGTCGGACTGTCGGCCGTCGGGCTGTCGCGCTGTCGGGCTGTCGGGCTGTCGCGTCAGCGTGCGGGAATAAACGGAGATACCCTCCTGTTGGTGGTGGAGCAGTGACTTCACGTTGACGCACACGCAGGAGGGTCTGACCGGTGGACGAGGCGAGCCGAGGCGCTACGGATCGAGACGCGACACAGACGGATCGGGAGACCGGCGACGCGTCGCGGGGCGCCACCGGTCCGGCCGCAGGCGCCGCCGACCCGGTACGGGGGACCGTGCGGGGCACCGCGCCCGTACCGCTGTCCGTACTGGACCTGGTCACCGTGGGCAGCGGCTCCACCGCCGGCGAGGCGCTCCGCACGAGCGTGACGCTGGCGCGGCTCGCCGAGCGCCGGGGCTTCCACCGGCACTGGGTCGCGGAGCACCACTCCATGCCGGGCGTCGCGTCCACCTCGCCCGCCGTGATCCTCGCGCATCTCGCCGCCCACACCGAGCGCATCAGGCTCGGCTCGGGCGGCGTGATGCTGCCCAACCACGCGCCGCTGGTGATCGCGGAGCAGTTCGGCACGCTGGAGGCGCTGGCTCCGGGCCGCGTCGACCTCGGTCTGGGCCGCGCGCCCGGCACCGACGGGGCGACGGCCGCCGCGCTGCGCCGCACCGAACGGCTGAACGAGGGCGCCGACGACTTCCCGCAGCAGCTCGCCGAGCTGACCCGGTTCCTGGACGACGACTTCCCCGACGGCCACCCGTACTCCCGGATCCACGCCGTGCCGGGCCCGGTCCAGGGTCCGTCGGGCCGCCCGCCGATCTGGCTGCTCGGATCGTCGGGCTTCAGCGCCCGGCTGGCCGGGGTGCTGGGGCTCCCGTTCGCGTTCGCCCACCACTTCTCGGCGCAGAACACCATCCCGGCGCTCGACCTCTACCGCGAGTCGTTCAGGCCGTCCGCCGTGCTCGACGCGCCGTACGCGCTGATCGGCGTCGCGGCGCTGGCGAGCGACGACGAGCGGGAGGCCCGCCGCCAGGTGCTGACCGGCGCGCTCTCGATGGTGCGGCTGCGCACGGGGCGGCCGGGGCTGGTCCCGACGCCGGAGGAGGCCGAGGCGTACCGGTTCAGCCCGATGGAGGAGGAGTTCGTCAACGGCTGGCTCACCAACATCGTGCACGGCACCAAGGACGCGGTGATCGACGGCCTGAACGACCTTCAGAAGCGGACGGGCGCCGACGAGTTGATGATCACGGCCAACGCGCACGGCGGCGAGGCGCGGCTGCGCAGCTACGAACTGATCGCCGACGGGTACGGACTGCCGGGGTCGGACTGACCCACGGAACCCGGGGGCGCCCGGCCGCCTCAGGGGTGTCACCCGGGGGGTGGTGAGGGGAACCTCGGGGTGGGATCGGGGGCTGCCCGGATCCGGCGGGAGGCGCGGAGCGTCAGTCTGGAGACATGACCGAATCCTCCGCACGTCGCTCCGTTCCGCCGCCCCCGCCCGGCGTGGTTCCCCCGCGGGCTCCCCCGGTTCCGCAGGCTCCCCCGGTTCCGTCGGCTCCCGCGGCTGCCTTCGCCATGCGTCGGCCCACCCGCCGGGTCCTCCACGGAGCTGCGCGGACCCGGTCGGCTCACACGCCGTTCGGGCTGACCGCCGCGATCATCTCCGCGATCCGCTCCGGCGCCACGGGGCGGGAGAACAGCCACCCCTGTCCCGTGTCGCAGCCGATCCGCTGGAGCCGCGCCGCCTGCCCCGAGGTCTCCACGCACTCCGCCGTGACCGTCAGCCCCAGCCGGTGCGCGAGCTGGATCAGCGCCTCGACGATCGTCTCGTCCGCCGGACTCGGGTGCACGCCCTCGTCGTACCGGAACCCCCGGACGAAGGAACCGTCCAGCTTGAGCACCGAGACGGGCAGCCTGCTCAGATAGGCGAGATTGGAGTAGCCCGTGCCGAAGTCGTCGATCGCGATCCGCACGCCCATGTCGCTCAGCGCCTGGAGCGCCTGGAGCGGGCGGCCCGCCGAGCCCATCACCGCGGACTCCGTCAGCTCCAGTTGCAGCAGATGCGGTGAGAGCCCGGTCTCCGCCAGGATCCCCGCCACGTCCCCCACCAGATCGGAGTCCCATACCTGGCGTACGGCCACATTGACGCTGACGAACAGCGGCTGGGCGTGCGGGTGGTCGAGCTGCCAGCGCCGCGCCTGGCGGCAGGCCGTGCGGAGCACCCAGCCGCCGAGCTGCACGATCGAGCCGTCCTCCTCGGCGATACCGATGAACCGATTCGGCGACAGCGTCCCGAACTGCGGATGGTTCCAGCGGACCAGCGCCTCCACACCCCGGACGATCCCGTCGGCCATCCCCACCAGCGGCTGGTACTGGAGGACGAACTCCTCGCGCTCGACGGCCGGACGGAGCGCCGAGGTGAGCGCCTGCCGCGTCATACGGTGGGCGTTGCGCTCCGGGTCGAAGAGGGTCCAGCGGGCCTTGCCGTCGGCCTTCGCCCAGTACAGCGTGGTGTCGGCGGCCTGCATCAGACCGGTCGGGGTGGTGCCTTCCGCGGCGCGCTCCACGACCCCGATCGACGCCGACACCGAGAGCCGCTGCCCGGCGAGGTCGAAGGGACGCTGGAGCGCGGCGAGCACGGAGCGGGCGAGATCGGCGAGCTGTTCCGTACCGGTGGAGTCCTCGACGAGGATCGCGAACTCGTCGCCGCCGAGCCGGGCCACGAGGTGGCCGCCGCTGCGCGTGTAGCCGCCGTGGTCGGCGCACTCGGTGAGCCGGCCCGCGACGGCGGCCAGCAGCCGGTCGCCGGTGCGGTGGCCGAGGGTGTCGTTGACCGCCTTGAAACCGTCGAGATCGAGGTAGCAGAGACCGATCCGCCCTGTTCTGCCATCCCCTCTCCCGTTTCCCGCGCCCCGGTCGTGGCCACGCGCGGAGTACGCGGCCGACACACCGTAGGCGACGCCCGTGCCGTACGCCGCCGCGCCCGTGGTGTACGTCCTGCTGCCGTACGTCCCGCCCTCGAAAGGACCGGCGCCGTAGGACGACGTTTCCAGCGCCGCGGCCAGCCGTTCGAAGAAGAGCGTGCGGTTGGGCAGCCGGGTCACCGGGTCGTGCTGCTGGAGATGGCGCAGCCGGGCCTGGAGTTCGCGCCGGTCGCTGATGTCCGTGACCGACAGCAGTACGCGTTCGGTGTCCGGTACGGGCGCCACCGTGACCTCGGCCCACAGGGTCCGCCCGTCGGGGTGCTTGAGCCGGCGGGTGCAGCGGAAGCGGGCGCGCAGGCTGTCGAGGGCCTCGCGGTACGCGTTCCAGGTGCGGGCGTCCGACGCCAGGTCGAGGAGGTCGGCGGCGGCCTGGTCGGCCAGCGCGTCGGGTCCGGTGCCGAGGAGCGCGCCGAGCGCGTCGTTGGCGTCGAGGACGGTGCCCTCGCGGTCGAGCAGCGCCATGGCGAGCCGGGAGACATGGAACGCGGCGCGGTAGTCGTGCGCCTCGCCCGTCCGGTGCGGCGCGCGCTGTTCGGTGCGCTCGGTCTGTTCCGCGGTGGTCCTGTCGTGCCGCTCGGTGTCGTCGTCCGGCAGGGCGTGGCCCGCCTCCTGACGCTCCGTGGGTTCCGCGCGCGGCGCGGGGTCCGCACGCCGTACGGGGTCCGCGCGCGCCGCACGGTCCGTACGCTCCGTGTTCGGCGGGTGGCTTCCGCCTGCCGCCGCGACCGCCGCTGGGCGCGGCCCTTCGGGGGTTCCGCTCACGGCTCGCTCCCGCGGTGCAGTCGTGTTGTACAGGGGGGTGGTGGAGACGGGTCAGCCAGAGAAAGTGTGCCGATCATAGAGGTAGGCCGGGTTGCCATTCCAGCTCCCCCGTACCGGAGGCGGCCCCCGGGAGACGTTCCCACATGATCGAGCGATCGTTTCTGCACGGCTGTGGCACCGGGCCACCCGATGGTGACGGGTGGTGACATCGCCGCCGCGCCCGGGGTGTCGGGCCGCGCTCACCCGCGTGGGGCAGCCCAACAAGGCGTACCCCTGCAAACCGTCACAAGGTGGAGTGCGACGTGTCCCCGCGTCGCAGCCTGCCCCACCCGCCGTGTCCCCATCCGCAGCCGGAGGTCGATGTGGAGCGTCCGCAGCCACCCGAGGCGGTGGAAAGGCCCCGGCTGCGCAGGGCCGCTGCTGCCTTCACCTCGCTCATGGCGGTCGCCGCCACCTCCCTGGTGACCGGGCCCGCCGCGACCGCGACCGCGCAGGGGCCGTGCGCCCTGCCCCGTACCGCCGCGCACCACTCCCTCGGTCTGGACACCTGGAACGACGCCTATCCGCGCCCGGCCCGTTCCCTCGACGCGGTCATGATCTTTCTCTCCTTTCCCGACTCCCGGCCGCTCGCCACCCCCGAGGCGCTGGTGGCCGACCACTTCCCGGCGACCAGCCGGTTCTACGAGCGGGCCTCGTACGGCAGGTTCACGCTCCGGGCGCACCCGCAGCTCCGCTGGTTCGCGATGCCGCGCCCCTCCACCTCGTACGGGATACGGCGCGACTGGGAGCCGGCGCGGCGCACCGCCTATCTGCGGGACGCGCTCGCCGCCGCCGACCCGGAGGTCGACTTCTCCCGCTACGACGTGGTCTATTTCGTCGCCGACCCGGACGCGCCGGGCGTCGACTCCGACGCCACGAAGGTCGTCAACTTCGACCAGCCGATGCGCGCCGACGGCAAGGACATCAAGCGCGTCGTCACCGTCTTCGAGCGCCATCCCCCCGACCGCAACGTGCTGGCCCACGAGACCGGCCATGTCTTCGACCTGGCGGACCTGTACCACCGGCCGACCAACGACAAGGGCGACTGGGACACCTATGTGGGTGACTGGGATGTGATGGGCAGCCAGTTCGGTCTGGCGCCGGACTTCTTCGCCTGGCACAAGTGGAAGCTGGGCTGGCTGGACCGGCGGCAGGTGAGCTGTGTCTCCCCCACCGGCACGACCCTGCTCACCCTCGACCCGGTCGCCGCCGAGCCCTCCTTCGGCGGCGGCGCGGGCACCCGGCTCGCGGTGGTGCGGACCGGTACGGACTCGGCGCTGGCGATCGAGGCGCGCGCCGCCACCGGCAACGACCTGCACACCTGCACGGAGGGGGTGCTGATCTACCGGGTACGGAGCGGGAAGGCGTCGGGCGGCGGCCCGGTCGAGGTGGTGGACACACACCCAGGCAGCGAGGCGTGCTGGGAGCGGTCGGTCTACCCGCCGCTCGCGGACGCGCCGCTGGAGGTCGGCGAGACGTTCACGGTGCCGGGGGAGCGGACCCAGGTGCAGGTGGCCGACCGTACGGCCTCGGGCGCCTTCACCGTCAAGATCACACCGGCCGGCTGACGGCGCCGGGCGCGGGAGGGCGCCGCGCGGCCGACGGCACACGAAAAGGCCCCCCGCCCGGGCGCGGGGGCGTTGCCCTGGGGGGGCCGCCAGGGACTCGAACCCCGGACCCGCTGATTAAGAGTCAGCTGCTCTAACCAACTGAGCTAGCGGCGCCTGCTGACGTCGTAGACCTTAGCACCCGGATCGGCGCGAAGAAAAATCGATCGTGCGCAGGCGTTCGCGGAGGTCAGGCCAGGCGGCCGAGGGCGGTGCGCGCCGCCGTGCGGGCCGCGCGGACGCACGCCCACAGCAGCACGTCGGGGCCCGGCAGCCATGGGTGGCGGGTGTCGGGCGCGACCACCCAGCGCGGACCTGACCGGGCGCCGGGGGTGAGCGCCGGTACGGTCACGGCGTCGCCCGCGCCGTGGCAGAGCAGCGGCGGCGGCGCCGCGGCCCGCCCGTCGGGCCCCCGGCGTCCCCACTCCTCCCAGGCGAGCAGCGACGGCAGCCGCTGCGCGGTGCCGGGCGCCGCGAACAGCAGGGTGCGGCCCCGGTGCGCGGCGACCGGCCCCGAGCCGGGGCCGTCGCACCACAGCCGGTTGAGCATGCGGCGCCCGAACATCGAGGGCGCGCTCACCACGTCGAAGGCCGAGCCGCAGGGCAGCACGCCGGGGGCGGCCGGGCGGGCGGCCCACAGGGACAGGGTGGAGCGGGGGTAGGGGCCCGCGGAGGCGAGCCAGTCCGCCCCGGCCGGGGTCACCTGGGCGGTCTCGTGGCGGTCCTCGTCGTGGAAGAGGCCGAAGATGTCGGTGCGTCGCTCCTCGTCGCTCGCTCCGGGGCTCAGTGGCTGTACCGGGGATTCATCTCGTAGCCATGCACTCATGGCAGACAGATCTACCCGGAGTAACGATTCGGTTCCCCAGAGTTCACGAAAATCGGGACAGGGCGCCGCAGAGGGGCGTAACCTGCCCCACCCGGCATATGCCATGGACCCGGTTCGCGGGGTCACCACCCCGGCTGTACGTCCCCGGCCACCGCCCCGGCCGGCCGGGTCACTGCCCCGGCTGTACGTCCCCGGCCAGCAGGCCCCTGCCGAACTCGACCATCTTCTTCGCGTAGTCCTCGGTCCACTCCGCGCGCTCGGCGATGGCCGCCGTCGTCAGCCGGTCGAAGCGGCGCGGGTCGGCGAGCTGCGCCGCCGCGACCGCCTGGAACTCCACCGCCCGGTCCGTCGCGGCCCGGAACGCCAAGGTCAGCTCGGTCGCCCTGGCGAGCAGCTCGGCGGGGTCCTCGATCGATTCGAGCGCGAAGAAGTGCTCGGGGTCGGCGGCCGCCTCGGACGGCTCGAAGAGCAACGGCGCGGGGCGCAGCCGCCGCTCGCTCCGCTCGGGATCCGCCATGTGTCTCCTCCTGCTCGTGCGTGTACCGGGCCCTCGGGCCACGATCCATTGTCCCGCCCGCCGCAAGGGGGCCTCGGGCCCCGGCGGGAACGGGACGCCGGGCCGGCGGCACGGACCCCCGGGCGGCGGTACGGAACGGGCCCGGCGCCGCTGTCGGTGCCGGTCGGCATAATCCGGCCATGACCCTTACCGCGCGACAGCTTCTGCTGTCCACCCTGGACCGTCAGTTCCTGCTCGAACGCCGCCGTATCGAGGTGGCCGAGGCGGTACGCCGGATCTGCGCCGTGCAGGCACAGACACCGGCGTCGCCGTACCTGGCCCTGTGGAACCGCGTCCAGGACTTCGCCCCCGGGGATCTCGACGCGGCGTTCGCGGACCGCCGGGTCGTGAAGGCGACCCTCCTGCGGGGCACGCTGCACGCCGTCCACGCGGAGGACTACGCGCCGTACCACGCCGTCATGGAGAGCACCCTGCGCGCGGCCCGCCTCCACGACCGCCGCTTCACCTCGACGGGGCTGACCCTGGAGGACGCCGACGCGCTCCTGCCGGAGCTGGCCGCCTTCCTGGCGCGGCCGCGTACCGGCGCCGAGGTGGAGCGGGAGGTCACGGGGCGGTTCGGCGCGCACGCGCACCTCATGTGGTGGGCGCTGCGGACGTACGCGCCGATACACCACGCGCCGACCGGCGGCCCCTGGTCGTTCACGCAGCGCAACGCCTATCTCGCCTCGCCCCCGGCGCCCGGGGACGGGCCGCCGGACGCGGCGGCGGGGGCGGTGCGGCTGATCCTCGCCCACCTGCGGGCGTTCGGGCCCGCCTCCGCGCGGGACATCGCCCGGTTCACCCTGCTGGGACGCCAGGTGATCACGCGGGCGCTGAAGGAGCTGGAGGACCGGGTGGTGCCGGTCGCGGGGCCCGGCCGCGCCGCCCTGTTCGACGTGGCGGGGGCGACCGTGCCCGCCGAGGACACCCCGGTGCCGCCGCGGCTGCTGCCGATGTGGGACAGCACGCTGCTGGCCCACGCCCTCCCCGGGCGGCTCATGCCCCCGGAGTACCGGCCGCTGGTCGTCCGGCGCAACGGCGACATGCTGCCCTGTCTGCTCGTCGACGGGCAGGTCGCCGGGGTGTGGCGCGCGACCGCCGGCGGGCTGGAGCTGACCGCCTTCCGCACCCTCGGCAAGGACGCGTGGCGCGGGCTGACCGAGGAGGCGCGGAAGCTGTCCGTGTTTCTCGCCGACCGCGATCCGGCCGTCTACGGGCGTTACGGGCACTGGTGGGACAAGGGGTTCCCCGGTGTCGAGACCCGGATCGTCAAGGACTGAGGGCCCACCGGCCCCGCCCGGCCCGCCGGTAGGGTCCGCCCGCCGGTAGGGTCCGGGCGGCTCCGCCGGTCTCAGGGGCGCCACGGGACGCGGTGGTTCGACCACTGCGCCCACGTCGACTGCATGGCCTCCCAGCCGTCCGGGAACTTCACCGTCACCCCGAGCTGCACCGGCTCGGTGGACGGGTGTTCGTCCAGCAGCTCCGCGACGCCCGCCCGGCAGACCACGATGCACGCGTGCCGGTGCCGGGAGGCCAGGACGCAGAGCCGGCCCGTCTCCAGATGGAAGGCGGTGGCGTCGGGGCGGCCCGAGAGCGGGTGCAGGACGACCGTGACGTCGAACTCGCGCCCCTGGAGCCGGTTCGCCGTGTCCACCGCGACACCGCTCACCCCCAGCTCCGCCAGGGCCGCGCGGATCGCCGCCGCCTGGTCGCGGTGGGCCGTGCCGACCGCGATCCGGTCCGCCGTCACCGGCACCGGGCCGGGAGCGCGCTCGCTCGTGGCCGCCGCGCCCCGGTCGAGCAGCCTGCGCACCACCAGCGCCACGGCCCGCACCGCCTCGGGATCCGTACGGGGCGTGCGCCGCGCGGGCAGCTCCAGCAGCCCCCACCCCGACGCGGCGGCCTCGTCCAGCACCCGGTCGGGCCCCGATCCGTCCGACGCGACGCCGAACGCGAGCCGCCGGTCGCCGTGGTCCGTACCGCTGCGGAACGGGGTGTACGGGTAGAACGCGTTCGAGACCAGCGGCGCCGCCGAGGCGGGCAGCCGCCACGAGACGGGCAGCCGGTGCTGCGGCAGCTCGGGGTTGTGCGCCAGGAGCGTGGAGACGGCGCTCGCCGACGGGTCGTACGAGAGCCCCGCCCACTGGTCCGCGCCCACCACGCTGAACGGGTCGAGCTGGCCGGGGTCCCCGACGAACAGCGCGTGCTCGAAGAGCCCGGCCACGGCGAGCAGCGCGTCCGAACGCATCTGGTACGCCTCGTCCACGATGGCGTGCCGCCAGGGCTCGACACCCTGGACGTGCGCCCACTTCGCGGCCGTCGAGATGACGATGTCGAGACCGGCCAGATCGGCGGCCTTCGCGGACTTCCGTACGTTCTCCAGCCCGTCCAGCGTCTTGTCGTACGGGTCGGGGTCGTTGCTGTGCAGCCGGCCGACGGGCAGCTCGGGGTCCTTCTCGGCGAGGCGCCCGACCAGATCGTCCACCTGCGCGTTCGTCTGCGCGACGACCATCAGCGGGCGCCCCGCCGCGGCCAGTTCCAGAGCGGCCCGCACCACGAGCGTCGACTTGCCCGCGCCGGGCGGGGAGTCGACGACGACACCGCGGTGCGCGCCGTGCAGCGTGTCGCGCAGGATCGCGTCGGTGGCCCGGGTCGCGGCGGCGCCCGGGTCCAGGACGGTGGGCTGGTTCATCGACGGCGCTCCGGGGATCGGGTACGGAACCGGCTACGGGGTCGGGGGCGGGGTCGGGGCCAAAGCGGGAGACGGGGGCGGCGGGGGCTCACAGGAAGTCCTCCTCGGTCACCGGATCCGGCACCGGGAGCGCGCCGTCGAGCGTCGCCTCCGGGCCCGCCGGGGGGCCGCCGTGGGTCCACGGCGTGTGCTCCGGGTCCGGCAGCTTGGGGCCGCCGCGCTGGTCGTGCTCGAAGAGCGTCCACACGATCCGGTCGCCCTTGGCCGGTACGGAGCCCGGCGCGGGCTCCTTGCTCCGGCCCATACGGTCGGTCAGCCGCACCACCAGCACGCCGCCGCCGTCCTCCGCCGGACCCGACGCCGCGTCGCCGTCCTCCGGCGGCGCGGACTCCTCGTACCGGACGAACTCCGCCGTCTGCGGTTTGCCGTCCAGCGAGCGGAAGACCTTCACCCCCGCGCCCAGATGCGGGCGGTCGTCGGTGCGGAGGGTGACCAGCGGGCGCGGGCTCGGCCGTTTGCTCTCGCTGTACGCCATCTCCACCTCCGTCACCTCCCCGAGGAACGCCTCCCCGGAGAGCCGCCGCCCCGCCAGCACCAGCGGATCGTCCAGGGCCTCCTGCGCCTCCAGCTGTCCCTGGGCCGTCTCCCGCGAGGCGAGCTTCTGGGCGGCCGTCACCGCGTCGTCCCGGCGCGGCTGCGGCGGCTCCCCGGCACGCACCCGGTCGCGGTGGCCGGTGAAGGACCAGCGGTCCCGGGTCCAGCGGTCGCCGACGCGCTCGCCCTCCGGCAGGGCGCGCAACAGGTCCAGACCGTGCCAGACCGCGTCCCACGTGGGCCGCAGCACCGACTCCAGCAGGACCCGGATCCGCCGCTCCGCCGCCGTCAGCCGGGCCAACTGCTCCTCGGCGTCCGGCCCGTCCTCCGCCGCCGCAAGCGCGGCGCGCGCCCGGTCGTACGCCTCGATCGCGGGCGCCAGCAGCGTGTTGTCGAACGCCGGGTCCGTCGCCGGGCCGGCCGGCGGGCAGACCAACTGCCCCTCGCCGTCCCGCGCCAGCTCCGCCCGGAGCGCCGCCTCCGCGCCCGGGGCGCCGTCCGGCGGATCGAGCCAGGCGAGCAGCGCGCCCAGGTGCTGGTCCTCCAGGTTGGACTGGCCCGTCGCCCAGTGACGGTTCAGCAGATCGGTCGTCGCGAGCAGCAGCGAGGAGCCGGGAACGCGGGCCCGCTCGCCGTAGTGCGTCAGCCAGCGGCCGAGCAGCGGCACCCGCGGCGGCGCCGGGTAGGGCGCGTCCGGGTCGTCCTCCGCCGTCCGCCGGAACCGCATGGACCGGCCCAGCAGCCGGACGAAGTCGACACCGGGCCGGTTCGGCACGATCACCTGCGGCGCGTCCACGCACAGCTCGACCTCGACCTTGACCCGCTTCCCGGTCTCCGGGTCCGTCTCGTTCCGCTCGGCCGGCTCGATCACGTCCGCGTACCCGTCCAGGTACGGCAGGACCGTCTCGGCCAGCTCGCCGAGGAACGCGAACCGCAGATCCCGGTCGCGCGGCTGTGCCACCGTCAGCAGCCGGGGCGCGTCCCGGTCCGTCCCCACGAGCGCGCCGAGCGGCGCGCCCGCCTCGCCCGCCGTGGTGAGCGGGACGAGCACGAGCGGCCGCTCGGAGATCCGGCGGTGCCGCACGGTCGTCAGCGGCTGGGCCCGCCCGCTCTCCGTGGCCTCCAGTCGTGCGAGCGTACTGATCAGCGACATACGGCCTCCTCGGCGCGCGCGCCGGCCGCGCGGCGCCGCCCCTCCGCCAGGGCCTCCGCGCGCAGCGCCGCCGCCCGCCGGAGCGTCGCGACCGTCGGGTCCGCCGGATCGCCCGCCTCCCCGCGCGCCGCCGCCAGCACGGCGGGAACCGTCGTCAGACCGCCCAGCTCCCCGCGTACCCCACGGCCCAGCGCCTCCACCGCGCCGTCCGCGCGCGCCGCCGAGCGGCAGTGGAAGGCCAGCTCGCAGGCGGCCAGGCAGTCGGGCGCGTACGCGGCGGAGACCGCTTCGACGGCGGTCGTCAGCTCCGCGCCCGAGCAGCGCTCCACGTCGAAGGTGGTGCCCTCGGGAAGCGCCTCGGCGATCTCCTCGATCCGGGTGAGCCGGGCGAGCTGGCGGCGCGTCACCGAGAGCTGTTTGCGTACGTCGACCACGGACGCGGTCGGCAGGTTCGAGAAGTCCTTGGGGCAGACCAGCAGCACCCGGTGGCCCACCTCGGCGCCCTCGGTGACCTTCGCGACCCGTTCCAGCGCGAGCGCGTACACCGCCGCCTGCCGGGCCGCCGCGCCGACCTTGGCGGCGTCCGCCGAACCGTCGATCATCGGGAAGGACTTGATCTCCACGACCGTCCACCGCCCGTCGGGCCGCACCACCACCGCGTCCGGCTCCAGATAGGCGGGGGAGCCCGCGACCTCCAGCGCCAGCAGCGGATGGTCCAGCAGCGCCCACCCCGCCGCCTCCGTCGCCTCACGCAGCGCCAGCGCCGTACGCGCCACGCGGCCCTCGGGGCCGGCCGCCGACAGGTCCGGTACGAAGACCTCGCCCGCGCCCGGCGGCGCCGCGCCGCCGAGGCGCTCCGCGACCAGCCGCATCAGCTCCGTACCGCCGTCGGCCTTGACCTTCGCCTCGAAGGCGTTGCCGCGCATGAACGCGAACTGCGACTGCCCGAACGGTGCGGGCGAGCCCAGCGCCGTCGCGAGCGCGGCCTTGTCGACGCCCGCGCCGTCGAGCAGCGCACGGCGCCGGCAGCCGGGGTTGGCCGCGAGGGCGGCCAGCGCACGGGCGTCGAGCGGATGCGGCGCGACCGTGGGGCCGCGCAGCTCAGCGAGCCGTCGCCGGAGTGTCGTCTGCGGAGGAGTTGCTGGTGCTGCTGCGGGTCCGCTGCCCAGGGAATCGCTCACCCGCCGAAGTCTCGCATCCACCGCTGACAATCGGGGCCGGGCGGGCCGAAAGGGCCGGGGGCGACGCCGGGGACAGGGCGGTCGGCCGGGACGGCGGCGGCTGGTGGGGAGCGGTGCCCGGGGTCAGCAGGGCCCGTGCGCGCTCCACGGCGCGCGTCGCGGGGCCGGTCAGCAGCGCGCCCGCGCCCATCACGGCGGCGCCCGCGACCGCGTCCAGGAAGTAGTGGTTGGCGGTGCCCATCACCACCACGGTGATCAGCAGCGGATAGGCGAGCCCCAGCCACCGCACCAGCGGGGTGCGCGCGTGCTTCCACAGCAGCACCCCGCACCACAGCGCCCACCCCACGTGGAGGCTCGGCATCGCCGCGTACTGGTTGGTCATCCCGCCCAGTCCGCGCGGCGCGCTGGCCTCCGTGCCCCACCAGCCGTACGCGCTGTACTGCGCCATGGTGTCGACGAAGCCGTACCCCGCGTCCAGCAGCCGGGGCGGGCAGGTGGGCAGGAGCGTGAAGCCGACCAGCCCGAGGAGGGTGGAGACCATCAGCCAGGTGCGGGCGGCCCGGTAGCGGGCCGGGCGGCGGCGGAAGAGCCAGACGAGGACCGCCGGGGTCACGAGGTAGTGCAGCGAGGCGTAGACGAAGTCGGCGGGTATCCCGATCGCCGGGGTGCTGGTGAAGAGGCGGTTGAGGGGGTGTTCGGCGTTGAGGAGGAGCGCCTTCTCCACCCGGAGGATCGCCAGCCCGTGGTCGACCGCCGTCGACACGTCGCCGCGCGCCAGCAGCCGGCCCGCCGAGTACGCGGCGTACACCACGACGAGAAGGGCCAGTTCGGTCCACCAGCGGGGCCGGGGGCGCGGGCGGTGCGTCGCTCCGGTGTCCCCACGGGTGGCACGGGCGGCGCTGACGCTGGCGCGGTACGGCATCCGGGCGGTCTCCATCATGTTTTCATGCGGCTTTCGGCCGACGTTCAACCGTACGGTGTAGGCGCCGGCCGCCTTCGGCCGGGTGTACCCGGGAATCCGTGTTCGACAACCGCACTCCGACGCACTGTGGGACGCCGGTACGGGGCGGGAGGTTGCCCCCTGGAAGTCGCCGTTCGTTCAGGTGCGCGATGATGGAAAGGCACCAATGTGAACCTCAGGGAGCATTTCCATGGCACCGCGCATCCTGCTCGCCCGGCACGGCCAGACCGCCTGGTCGCTGTCCGGACAACACACGGGCAGGACGGATGTCCCCCTGCTCGAGGAGGGCCGCAGGGGCGCCAAGCTGCTCGGTGAACGGCTGCACCGCGAGCCCTGGTCGGGGCTGGCGGACGCGGAGATACGCACCAGCCCGCTGGCCCGCGCGAGCGAGACCTGCGCGCTGGCGGGGTTCGGGGAGCGCGCGCGCCCCTGGGACGCCCTGATGGAGTTCGACTACGGCGCGTACGAGGGGATGACCCCGGCGCAGATCAAGGCCGGCCGCCCGGAGTGGCTGATCTGGCGCGACGGTGTCCCGGACGGCGAGACCCTGGCGCAGGTCGCCGCCCGCGCGGACGAGGTCGTCGACTGGGCCCGCTCCGCCGACCGTGACGTGCTGGTCTTCGCGCACGGCCACATCCTGCGCGCCATCGGGGCCCGCTGGCTGGGCGAGGACATCTCCTTCGCGGCCCGCATCCGGCTCGACCCGACCTCGCTCTCGGTGCTGAGCTGGGCGTACGGCCTGCCCGCGCTCCAGGTCTGGAACGACACGGGCCACCTCGTGGCGTGAGCGTGAGCGGGCCGGGGCCGGGCGCGGGGGTGCGGTCCGGTCGGCTACGGGCGCGCGTCGAGCGTCGCGTGGCGCTCCAGGAAGGCGCCGACCTCGGGCAGCCGCCGGTGCGGCAGCAGCACCCGCGCCGTCGCGGCCAGCTTCGTCAGGATGCGCGACGACTGGACGTCGTCCAGCAGGTCGAGCACCTGGTGCCCGGCCGCCGCCGCCTCGTCCGGCGCCCCCGCGCGGGCCAGGTCCGTGGCCAGCTCCGCACGGTAGAGCGCGAGGTTGCGGGCGAAGTGCGGCTGCTGGAGGACCGTCGCGCGGTACGCGTGGCGCGCGGCCCGCGCCCAGTCGCCCAGCGCCGCGTGGCACAGCGCCTCCTGCGCCTCCAGCTCCGGCTCGCCGAAGAACGACATCCACTCCGGATCGGAGTCCGAAGGGCCCCGCTCGAAGTAGCCGTGGGCCTGGGACAGCGCCTGCGCGCACCCCGTACGGTCGCCGAGCCACGCCCGGCCGCCCGCCTCCCGCAGCGCGAGCAGCGACAGCAGCCGCTGCGAGGAGAGCCGCGCGGCGGCCCGCCGCCCCGCCTGCGCGGCACGTACCGCCTCCCGGTACCGGCCCGCGTCCCTGGCCAGGAACGACGTGTTGCAGAAGGCGTGCGCCTCCAGCCCGTGGTCGCCCGCGATCCGCGCCGTGGCCAGCGCCTCCGCGTAGTGCGAGCGCGCCTCGTCGAAGCGGCCGGAGTCATGGGCGAGCCAGCCCACCGAGATCGACAGCTCGCCCGCGCCCGAGTAGAGCCGGTCGGCGGTGGCGCGCCGGGTCGTCGTGCCCGCGTCGAGCAGGGTGTACGCGGCGCGCAGCGGCTGCGCGGCGCTCCGGTAGAGGCCGTCGGCGCCGTGCCGGTCGTCGAGCAGCCGGATCCGCCGTACGGCCTCCTCGACGACGTGCACCTCGGCCTCGCCGACCCGCCGGGGGGAGGGCACCGAGGCCACGGCCGTACCGCCGAGTCCGAGGGAGGCGGCCATCACCGTGGCGGGGCCGGTGGTCATGAATGCGCGACGCAGCACGTCGCTCTCCTCGCTGGTGTCGCTGGGGTGGTTCGTCGGGGCCGTGGACACGGGGGTCCAGGCCGGTACGGGTCTCCGGGCGGGAGCAGGGGCGGGGGCGGGGGAGGGGACGGCCGCCGGGCGGCGCTGGGCCGTGACCCGCGCCGCCCGGCCGCGCACGTCCTCGCGCGCCGAGAAGCCCAGGTCCCGGAGCGTCAGTCCGGGGAACATGTGCAGGAAGACCCGTTCGTACGCGTAGTTGGGGCAGCGGATCTCGCCCGCCTCCACCCGCCCGATATAACGTGCGTCGCACGCCACGTGTTCACCGATCTCCCGCGCGGCCCTGCGCACGGCGGCGGCGAACTCCCCCGGCGAGCGCTGTCCCCGCAGCCGGCGGAAGGCGAGGTTGGGAACTGCCCGGGACGACGTCATGGCCGAGCCCCTCCTGGTGCAGCCGTGTACAGCCGAATACAGCCTGAAAGACAGCCGAATCGCGACCGGGCCCCGGCCGGTGTGCGGCCGGTGGTCCCGGCAGAGCACGAACGTACCGTCCGTGACGGTGGTTATACACAGTGTTTGCCTACAAATCGGATTTCTCGCCCACGATCCGCCATGAACTGCCATCCTTTGCGGCGGCGTTTCGCCGTAGCCGTTGACACCGCGTCGCGTTGAACCTGGAGGAGACGCTCAACGTGTCTGCATTCGACGAGGAGGGCTTGCCTTGTTGGAGTGGGAGTGGAAGGTCGGTATGGAGACCAGCGGTGGCTCACGCACGACTGCTCAGCACGCGCATCACCAGGAGTCCAGCGCACGCCCCTACGGCACCGGGGAGCCCTGCGACCTGGTGACCGTCCCGGCGCGCCAGGGGCTGGAGGCGGTGGACATCCTGCGGCGCGGCGCGGCCCCGGCGGGCGCCGCTCCGGCGGGCGCCGCCCCCCGGGTGGGGCCCGTGCTGCACGACGGCTCTTGCGACACGCTCGGCTTTCTCGTGCCGCCCGGCACGGCGGCCGGCTGGGACCTGCCGGGCAGCGCCTGTACGCAGACGTACGGCCGGGGCCTGCGGATCCCCTCCGAGCCGCCGGTCACCGGGTCGGGCTGGCTGCTGCC
Organism: Streptomyces sp. NPDC059142; assembly: GCF_042755665.1. Lineage (NCBI taxonomy): Bacteria > Bacillati > Actinomycetota > Actinomycetes > Kitasatosporales > Streptomycetaceae > Streptomyces > Streptomyces sp. NPDC059142. The sequence goes on along the minus strand of NZ_JBHZDA010000014.1, from coordinate 4,091 downwards.
GCCCGATGTGACGGGGCCCGTCACGGACCCGGTGGTGCTGCGGGCGGCGCTGGGGGAGGCGGCCCGGCTGATCGAGGCCGCGGACCGCTGCTCCTGACCGCCGCTCCCGGCCGCCGCTCCTGACCACTGCTCCCGCTCGCGCGCGGCCCTCCCGGGCGAGGGGAGCCACGGCCCCGGCGCCGCCCCGGGTCAACGGCCCGCCCCCGCCTCCGCGATAATGGGGGCGTGGCACGCGGCAGGCGGGACCGGGCGGACGCCGTCGTCGAGAGCGTCGACGCCGGTGTCGCCGAGCTGACCCCCGACCGCGAGCGCGCCCGCGCCTGGACGCTGCTGATCGACGGCGCCCCGCAGTCCCACGTCGACCTCGACGACCCCGCGCACCTCTCCTTCGCGTACCAGCGCAGGCTCGGCCACATCATCGATCTGGTGGCCCCCGCCGGGCGGCCCCTGCACGTCGTGCACCTCGGTGGCGGCGCCTTCACCCTCGCGCGCTACACCGCCGCGACCAGGCCCCGCTCCACCCAGCAGATCGCCGAAGTGGACGCGGCCCTCGTCCAGTTCGTACGGAAGCACCTGCCGCTGGACCCCACCGCCCGGATCCGGGTCCGCTCCACCGACGCCCGCGCCGCGCTCGCCAAGGTGCCCGACGGCTGGGCGGACCTGGTGATCGCCGATGTCTTCGGCGGGACGCGCACCCCCGCCCATCTCACCAGCGCCGAGTTCCTGACCGACGTACGGCGGGCGCTCAGGCCGGAGGGCTGGTACGCCGCGAACATCGCGGACGGCCCGCCGCTCACCCACCTCAGAGGCCAGATCGCCACCGCCGCGGGCGCGTTCGAGCGGCTGGCGCTCGCCGCCGACCCGGCCGTGCTGCGCGGACGCCGCTTCGGCAACGCCGTCCTGCTCGCCGCGGACCGCGAACTGCCCGTCGCGGAACTGACCCGCAGGGTCGCGGGCGACCCGCACCCCGGACGCGTCGAACACGGGCGCGCTCTGGCCGGCTTCAGCGGCGGGGCGGCCGTCGTGAACGACGCGGACGCGAAGGCGTCACCGCTGCCCCCGCCCGGTACGTTCACGTCCTGAAGCCGCCGGAGCCCCGAGGCCGCCCGCACCGGCCGAAGCCGCCCGCACCGGCCGAGGCCGCCCGAGCGTCGGAGCCGCCGTCTCAGCGTTTGTCGAACTCCACCTTCGGCGGATGGTCGTGCCAGGTGCAGAACACCGAGACCTCCCGGCCGTCCCGGGTGAACGTCACCCGGATCCAGTACTCCTCCGTCCACGCCTGCACCTGCCAGCCCGCGTCCGGCGTCGCGGAGACCAACTCGGCCGACTCCGCGCCCAGTTCCAGGACGACCCGGCCGCCGTCGACCGCGTAGCTCTCCACCCGGCCCCCGGAGCCGGACCCCGCCGACGCCGACGGGGACGGGGGCGGCGCCGGGACCGCCCCGGGATCCGCGCTCGCGGACGCGGACGGCGAGGCGCTCGGGCCGCCCTCCGGAGCCTCGGGCGACGGCGACGGGGACGTCGGCGCGGGCGGCGGCGGCGAGGGCTTCCGGGGCCGCCGCGTCGAGGAGTCCAGCGGCGCGCGCGAGGCGGCGGACACCCCCTCGGCGCCGTTCACCGGCAGCGGGAGCGCGCGCGGCGGGTCGTACGCCGTCCCGGCCATGACGGTGTGGACGCCCCACCAGGTCAGCGTCGTCGCCGCGCCGGTGGCGAGGAGCCAGGCGATCGTGTGTACGAGTCCTCTGCGCATCGGGGCCATAGTGCACCACGTACGTCACCGCTGTCCGCCGGTCGCCCCGGTACGGCGCCCGGCTCCGGGGACCCCTCTCCCCGCGGCTCCCCGATGGCGTACGGTGCCGCCCATGCCCAGTGTGCTCGTCGTCGAGGACGACCAGTTCGTACGCTCCGCCCTCATCAGGCACTTGACCGAGGCCTCCCACACCGTACGGAGCGTCGGCACGGCCCTGGAGGCGCTGCGTGAAGTGGCCCATTTCCGGTTCGACGTGGTCATCCTCGACCTCGGACTGCCCGACCTCGACGGCTCCGAGGCGCTGAAGATGCTGCGCGGCATCACCGACGTACCGGTGATCATCGCGACCGCGCGGGACGACGAGACCGAGATCGTCCGGCTCCTCAACGACGGTGCCGACGACTACCTGACCAAGCCGTTCTCCGTGGCGCACCTCTCGGCCAGGATCGCCGCCGTCCTGCGCCGCTCCCGCGCCGCCGGGGGCGGGGACCCCGCCCCGAACGTGCTGCGGGTGGGCGGCCTCGCCATCGATCCGCTGCGCCGCCAGGCCGAGTTGGACGGGACGCCGCTGGACCTCACGCGCCGCGAGTTCGATCTGCTGACGTTTCTCGCCGGGCGCCCCGGGGTCGTCGTACCGCGCAAGGAACTCCTCGCCGAGGTGTGGCAGCAGTCGTACGGCGACGACCAGACCATCGACGTCCATCTCTCCTGGCTGCGGCGGAAACTGGGCGAGACGGCAGCCAGGCCCCGCTATCTGCACACCCTGCGCGGCGTCGGCGTGAAACTGGAGCCGCCGGCCGGACCGCACGGGGAGTCACGCCGGTGAGATGGGCCCTGATCAAGGTCTCCCTGGCCGTCACCGTGATGGTCGTCGTCGCCTTCGCCTTCCCGCTCGGCCTGGTCATCAAGGAGATGGCCAGGGACCGCGCCTTCACCAACGCCGAGCGGCAGGCCGCCGCCATCGGCCCCACCCTCTCCATCACCACCGACCGCGCCGAACTGGAACGCGCCGTCGCCTCCACCCAGGCGGGCGCCGACGGGCGGATGGCCGTGCACGTCCCGGCCGCCGGGGAGGAGGAGGCGGCCGTGGAGATCGGCACGCGCCGGGCGGGCTCCGCGGAGCTGGAGACCGTACGGCGCACCCCGCGCGCCGCCACCGCCGAGGTCGCGGGCGGCTCCGTACTGCTCCAGCCGACCGCGCTCGGCTCGGGCCGGATCGCGATCGTCGAGATCTACGTGCCCGAGGACGAGGTCACCAACGGGGTCACCACCGCCTGGCTGGTCCTCGCGGGCGTCGGCGTCGCCCTGATCGTCGGCTCGGTCGCCGTCGCGGACCGGCTCGGCGTACGGATGGTCGAACCCGCCCGGCGGCTCGCGGGCGCCGCGCACGCCCTCGGCGAGGGGAAGCTCGGGGCGCGCGTCCCCGAGGAGGGACCGGTCGAACTCCACTCCGCGGCCGTCGCGTTCAACGCCATGGCCGACCAGGTCGTCCAGCTCCTGGCCAACGAGCGGGAACTCGCCGCGGACCTCTCGCACCGGCTCCGTACCCCGCTCACCGTGCTCCGTCTCAACGCCGCCTCGCTCGGCGAGGGCCCGGCCGCCGACCAGACCCGGGCGGCCGTCGCGCAGTTGGAACGCGAGGTCGACACGATCATCCGCACCGCCCGGGAGGCCAAGCCGCAGACGGTCGCGGCCGGACCGGCCGGTGGCTGCGACGTCTCCGAAGTGGTCCGCGAGCGGATGGACTTCTGGTCCGCGCTCGCCGAGGACGAGGACCGTACGGTACGGGTCGCCGGCATCGGCCGCCCGGTGCGCGCCCCGGTCGTACGGACCGAACTGGCCGCGGCGCTCGACGCGTTGCTCGGCAATGTCTTCCGGCACACCCCCGAGGGCACCGCCTTCTCGGTCGACGTCCACAACGGGGAGGACGCGGTGATCGTCCTCGTCTCGGACGCCGGGTCCGGGATCGCCGACCCCGAGGCGGCGCTCGCCCGCGGCAACAGCGGGGCCCGCGAGGGCTCCACCGGCCTCGGCCTCGACATCGTGCGCCGGGTCGCGGAGTCGACGGGCGGCGATGTACGGATCGGCCGTTCGGTGCTCGGCGGTACGGAGATACGCATCTGGATCGGGCTCGACGGCTGGCGCTCCCCGGACCAGGGGCGCGGCCACCGGCCGCGCGGGCGGGGGCGCGGGCGACGGCCGGGCGGGACCGGCCGGGGGCCACGGGCGTCCGAGGGCGCCGAGGTCTGAACCGGCCGTGAGGGGCGGGCGGACCGGGCCCCCCCCCCCCCCGGCCCGGCGGCCCGGCCGGTCTCGTATAAAAAAAACACAGCCCCCCACA
>NZ_JBHZDA010000013.1:99595-110526 GCF_042755665.1 Streptomyces sp. NPDC059142 | reverse complement strand
GGTGACAGCGCCCCGCCCGGCCCCACCCCCCCGCCCGCGGGCCCCCCCCCCCCCCCCCCACCACCGCGCGGGCGGCGGCGCGCCCCGCCGGGCCCGCCCCGCCGCGCTCCCGTCGTCGCGTGGTGCGGCGGGCCGTCGTCAGTCGTCGTCTCCGTGGTCGTCGCTGTCCACCGACACCGCGGCGGTCTTCGCGTTGACGTTCAGCTCGTGCGTACGGCCGTCCTTGCCGCGCACATCGACCTCCCAGCGGCCGCCCCGGTCGTCGTCCAGTTCGGCGGAGGTCACCGTTCCGGGTACGGAGGCGAGAGCGGCGGCGATCGCCCGGCGCGCGTCGACCGTGGCGGCGCGCAGGGCCGCGCGGTCCTCGGCGGCGTCGTCGTCACCGTCGTCGTCCCGGTCCACCCTGACCGACCCACTGGCCGCGTCCACCTTCAGCTCCACCCAGCGGTTGTCCGTGCCGAGCAGATCGATCTCCCAGCGCTCGGCGCCGGCGGGGCTGTCGTCGTCCCGCTCCACGGAGGACACCTTCCCCGGGTGCGAGGCGAGTGCCACCGCGACGGCCTGGGACGCCGAGAGCCCTGTCCGGGGCGTGCCCGGGGTGGTGGAGGACGGGGTCGGGGTGACCGTCTTCGGCGGGGCGGGGGCGACCGTGGAGTCGTCACCCGCGCCGTCGTCCCGGCCGTCCCGGTCGCCGCCGTTGTCGTCCGGCGCCCCGGACGAGGAGGCGGTCGGCGTCGCGGTGACCACCGGCACCACCGGCGCCGCGTCCTTGCTCTCCTTCCCGTGGTCGCTGCTGAGAGCGACCGCGGCCGTGTAGGTGCCGCCGCCGATCAGGGCCGCCGCGGTGATCGCTGCGATGACGAAGTTGCGCTTCATGGGGTGGGCCTCCCGAGTCGGTCCGTGTCGAACGCCTTCAATCTGCCGTACCGAAGCTGAAGCCAGCCTGAAGTCGGCTGAAGTGATCTTCAGGTTCCGTTTGCGAAGCTGTGCGCATGCGCCTGTTGATCGTGGAGGACGAGAAGCGGCTCGCGGTGTCGCTCGCCAAGGGTCTGACCGCCGAGGGGTTCGCCGTCGATGTCGTCCACGACGGCCTCGAAGGACTGCACCGCGCGGGCGAGGGGGTGTACGACCTGGTCGTCCTCGACATCATGCTGCCCGGCATGAACGGCTACCGGGTCTGCGCCGCCCTGCGCGCCGCCGGCCATGACGTACCGATCCTGATGCTCACCGCGAAGGACGGCGAGTACGACGAGGCGGAGGGGCTGGACACCGGCGCCGACGACTATCTGACCAAACCGTTCTCTTACGTCGTCCTCGTCGCCCGGGTCAAGGCCCTGCTGCGCCGCCGCGGTTCGGCCGGCGCCTCGCCCGTCCTGCGCATCGGCGGGCTCACCGTCGACACCGCGGCCCGGCGCGTCTTCCGCGACGGTACGGAAGTGGCGCTCACCGCCAAGGAGTTCGCCGTACTGGAGCAGTTGGCGGTACGGGCCGGTCAGGTCGTCGGCAAGCCGGAGATCCTGGAGCACGTCTGGGACTTCGCCTACGAGGGCGACCCCAACATCATCGAGGTCTATGTCAGCGCGCTGCGCCGCAAGATCGGCGCCGCGTCCATCCAGACGGTGCGCGGCGCCGGTTACCGGCTGGTCGCGCTGTGAGCGGGCGCTTCTCGTCCGTACGGGCCAAGGCGTCGCTCGGCGCGACGGCCGTCGTGGCGGTCGCGCTGGTCGCCGCCGGGATCGCGGTCCTGCTCTCGCTGCGCGTGAACCTCACCGGGCAGGCGGACCGCGAGGCGGACCGGGCGGCCCGCGAGGTCGCGCTGGAGATCGCCGCGCAGGCCCCCGACCGGACCCCGTACGCGAAGCTGGAACTGCCGGACGCCGAGGACCATCCGGTGCAGGTGACCGACGAGGACGGACGGCTGCTCGCCCTCAGCGAGGGCCTGGAGCGGATCAGCGGCTCCGGGGTGGCCACGGTCGGCGCGGCGCGGGACGCGGTCGCGCGGTCGGCGGGCACCGCCCGTACGGGGGCCGGTGACGATGACGACGACAGCGATGACGACAGCGACGACGACAGGGGCAAGGACGGCCGCGGGAGGGGCGGGGACGACGACCCGGCGGTCGGGGAGATCGACGACACCACCGAGTACGGCGACGGGAGCGCCACGGTCGACGGCCACGCGGGCGCGTACCGGTTCGCGACCGTCGAGGCCACCGACCGCACCGGCAGGACGGTCGTCGTCCACGCGGGGGCGAGCCTCGCGGACCGGCAGAGCGCGGTCAGCACGACGGCCGTGGCGATGCTGCTGGGCCTGCCGGTCCTGCTGCTGATCGTCGGGGGAGTGACCTGGCTGGTGACCCGGCGCGCGCTGCGGCCGGTGGAGGGCATCCGGAGCGAGATGGCCGCCATCACCGCCTCCGAGGACCTGTCCCGGCGGGTGCCCGAGCCCGCCACGCACGACGAGGTGGCCCGGCTGGCCCGGACGACCAACGAGACCCTGACCGCGCTGGAGGCGGCCGTCGAGCGCCAGCGCCGCTTCGTCGCGGACGCCTCGCACGAACTGCGCAGCCCCATCGCCTCGTTGCGCACCCAGCTCGAAGTGGGCCATGCCCATCCGGGGCTGCTGGACGTGCCGGGCGCGGTCGCGGACACCGTACGGCTCCAGCAGCTCGCCGGGGACCTGCTGATGCTGGCGCGGCTGGACGCGGGGGAGCGTCCGGGGCGGACCAGGACCGATCTGGGCGCGCTGGTCCGCGAGGAGGTCTCGCAGCGGGCGACGGACCGCATCCCGGTCGCGGTGCGCGCCCGGGAGGGGTTCGACGTGCTCGGCTCGCGCGGCCAGCTCGCGCGGGTGCTCGGCAACCTCCTCGACAACGCGCAGCGGCACGCGGCCGGTTCGGTCGAGGCGTCGGTGCGCCGGGTGGGCGCGTGGGTGGTGCTCGCGGTCGCCGACGACGGGGCCGGGGTGCCGGAGGCGGAGCGCGAGCGGATCTTCGAGCGGTTCGTACGGCTCGACGACGCCCGCAGCCGTGACGACGGCGGGGCCGGTCTCGGACTGGCCATCGCGCGCGATGTGGCGGAGCGCCACGGCGGCACCCTCACGGTCGGCGGGGCGCCGTCCGGCGGCGCCCTGTTCGAACTGCGGCTCCCGGCGGTGACCGGCCCCGACGAGGCCGACACCGGGTCCTGACGAGAGGCCCTAGACGAGTGTCGTACGAGGCGTGCGGGCGCCGCCGCTCCTGTGTCAGGCCTTGCCGCGCCGGCCGCGGAGCTGTTCGGCGACCGGGGTCAGCGACGCCCGCAGCTCCGCCAGCGCCTCGGGCGAGAGCAGATCGATGAAGTGCCGCCGCACGGACTCGACATGGTGCGGGGCGACCCGCTGCATCGTCTCCATGCCCTGGTCGGTCAGGACCGCGAAGAGACCGCGCCGGTCGGACTCGCAGTTCTCCCTGCGCACCAGGCCCGCGGTCTCCATCCGGGTGATCTGGTGCGAGAGCCGGCTCTTGGACTGGAGCGTCATGGCGGCGAGATCGCTCATCCGCATACGCCGCTCCGCCGACTCCGAGAGATTGACCAGGATCTCGTAGTCGTTCATGGTCAGCCCGAACGGCTGGAGGTCCTTCTCCAACTGGTGCGTCAGCAGCTTGCTGACATCCAGGTGGGTGCGCCACGCGCACTGCTCCGCATCGCTCAGCCAGCGGGTGGCCGTCTCGGTCTCCATGTAATCGATTCTACCTAAGAAGTTGAATTCTGGACGAAGTGTGAGCGGTGGTACGTGTGACCCCTGGCACGCGGACGCGCCAGGGGAAAGGCGCACGCGTTCGACGTCACACTCCGCAGACTACCGCTCACAGCCCGAAGCGGCGCTGGAGATCACCAAGTCCTCCCTGTCCGGAGGAGGGCGCCCCGCCGCCGGGTACCCCCGCCTCGGGGGGCGCGGCGCCCGTCGGCTGCTCGGCCATCAGCATCTCCGTCGACTGGAGCAGCACCGTACCGGCGCCGACGAACTCGAATTGGTGCTCCTCGCCCGAGACGCCCCCGATCCCCGTCAGCGACCGGAGCCCGCCGAGCACACCGGACATATAGCCATGATCGTAGTGGTGGCAGGGCGACGGGCAGTCCGCCCAGCCGACCAGCGCCTGCGGGTCCACCCGCAGCGGCGGCTCCATGAAGACCACGGGCCCGTTGGACGCCGCGACGAACTTTCCCGTCCCGATCAGGGTCAGGAAGCCCGGCACGATCGACTGCTTCAGCGCCAGTGACGGTTCGTACGCCAGCAGATTCCCCGAGCGGATCGTCAGATTGCCGTCCTCCAGGTCGAAGGAGTTGACGTCGAAGGCCCGGTCGGCGAGGAGCATCTTGCCGCTGCCCTCCGCGACCACCCAGTCCGCCGCGTGCAGCGGCGAGTGGAAGCTGCTGCGCACCAGCGACTCGAAGCGGCCGTGACCGATCCCGTCGAAGTTGATCTGCCCGTAGTAGGCGATCATCTTGCCCTTCTGGAGGAACCACCGGCTCCCCTTCAACTCCACACAGAAGGTGTACGCGTTGACGTTGTCGTCGCTCGGCAGCGTCACCGGATCGTGGATCACCGGCGCGCTCATGACTCCTCCGCTCACAGCTTCTCCTCCGACGCCTGGACGTACACCGCACCGCTGCCGCTCAGCTCCAACTGGAACGCCTCGCCCGAGCCGCGTCCCACCATGTCGCGCCAGCCGAGCGCCGTGGAGAGCTTGTTCCGTACGTCGCCGTGGTGGGCGACGTACGCCTGCGGGTCCACATGGATGTCCCGTCCCGGGGAGATCGGCACCTCGATCACCCCGCCGTGCGCCATCACCGCGACCGCGCCGTGGCCCTTGAGCGTCGTCGTGAACAGCCCCTGGCCGGTCACCTGGCCGCGCACCATGCCCATCACACCGCCCTGCGAGCCCATGAACATCGTGCCCTGCTGGAGGGTGCCGTCGAAGGCGAGCAGCCGGTCCGCCTCCACGTAGAGGGTGTCGCCCGCCAGATTGATCACCTGGATGTGGTGGCCGCCGTGCCCGAACATGACCGTGCCGCTGCCCTCGACGGTCATCAGCGGGGTCGCCTCGTTCGCCACCCGCCGGCCGATCATCGACATCAGCCCGCCCTGGCCGCCCTGGATGTTCGGGGTGAAGCTGACCTCGCCCCGGTAGGCGAGCATCGCGCCGCGCTGGCTGAAGAGCTTCTGGCCGGGGGCCACCGTCGCCTCGACCATCTTCGCGTTGATCTCGCGGAACGGCATCAGACATCGCCCCCGATCGTGTTCCGCTCGCTCGGCTGCACATAGACCAGACCGTCGCCCTCGAAACGGATCTGGAAGGACTCGCCCGACCCCTCGCCCATGATCGTTCTGAAGTTCACCCCGGACTGGAACTTCTGCTGGAGGTTGCCCTGATGCGCGATGTACGCGCCCGGGTCGACGAACAGCGGGTACTGCGGCGCCACCCGGAGGACCACCGCCTCGCCGTCCGACATGAGCGCCGCCTGCCCCGTGCCCTCGACCGTGGTCGTGAACAAGCCATTTCCGGTCGCGCCGCCCCGCAGCCCGGTGAAGGCCGTGCCCGTCCGGAGCCCGGCGTCCGTGCAGAGCAGATTGCTCGCCTCGACATAGAGCTTGTCGCCGTGCAGCGAGACGAGATTGATCTCGCTCGCCCGGTCGGCGAAGTAACACGTCCCCTGGCCTTTCACCTCCATCACGGTCATCTGCTCGCCGGTGAGGCGGCGCGTCACCATCCCGCGCAGTCCGTCACCGCCGCCGGTCATCTTCTTGAAGGTCATCCGCCCGTCGTACGCGACCATCGAGCCGTTCTTCGCTTTGACGGCGTCGCCGGTCAGGTCGACGGCCAGCACCTTGCTGCCTTGCAGTCGGAACTGAGCCACGTCCCGACGGTATCCGGCGCCGCCGACAGGGAACAGGGGCCACGACCCCGACACGTCCCGGAACGTCCCCGGACCCCCGACCCTGATAACGGTCGGGTCAAGTGGAGCTGTCACAATGAGAGGGCGCTTGTGCACGCTTTCACAAGATCGTGTGCGTGAAGCCGCCTGTCGCCCTGCCCTCACGTTGCCCCCGATGACGAAGGTGCCTGCCCCGTGGACATCAAGACCGCCTCCTCCCTCCATCGCCTCCGCCTGGTCTCCGCCCCCGAGGCCGTGTCCTTCCTCCTGCTCCTCGTCTGCTCGGTGCTCAAGCGGACGACGGAGTTCAACGCGGTCCCCGTGATGGGCGCCGTCCACGGTCTGCTCTTCGTCCTGTACGTGCTCTTCTGGCTGGACGCCTGGAACCGCACCAAGTGGTCCTTCGGCACCGCCGCCCTCTACTTCGTCCTCTCCGTCCTGCCCGCCGGCGGCTTCTTCGCCGAGCGCAAGCTCAAGCGCGCCGCCGACGACGAGGTCATCGCCTCCCGCGCCCGCCGCGAAGGCACGGTGAACGCGTGATCGTCGCCTTCTCCGTCTCGCCCCTCGGCGTCGGGGAGGATGTCGGCGAGTACGTCGCCGACGCCGTCCGCGTCGTCCGCGACTCCGGACTGCCCAACCGCACGGACGCCATGTTCACCTCGATCGAGGGGGAGTGGGACGAGGTGATGGACGTGGTCAAGCGCGCCGTCGCCGCCGTCGAGGCCCGCGCCGGACGCGTCTCGCTCGTCCTCAAGGCCGACATCAGGCCCGGCGTCACCGACGGCCTGACCTCGAAGGTCGAGACGGTGGAACGCCACCTCTCCGCCTGATCCCGGAGCGAACCCCCGGGCGGCCCGGACCTTTCCCGGGTGCGGCCCGCGCCGACTCCGTACGGGCGAACCCTCGAAGGTAAGGCCCCTCGCACGGACCCCTCCAGTCGACACGCCGGTCGATGTCCCCTTTTGTGAGGACATCGACCTCGTGAGAAAGCTGGTGGCACCGTGCGCCCGGAGAGCTTCGAGTACGACTACGACATCCACAGTTGTCTGGCCGGCCCCCTCATGGAGCCGGACCGGACGGCCGCCTACCGGGTGCAGTACCGGAGTCTGCTCTCGCGGGAACCCCGTCGAATACGTGCCGTCGCGCTGATGGCGCTGGCCCCGCTCCTCTCCGCGGTCCTGCTCGTCTACCTGGTCTGGCCCAGCCACCGCACCGAGCGCGAGGGCGGCGACCGCTGGCTCATCGCCTTCGACCACGTGATGCTCGGCTCGATCGGGCTCATCGCCTTCTTCATGCTGGTCAACGTGGTCTCCGTGGCCCATGCCACGATGGTCGCCCAGGACCCGATACCCGTCCGCGCCGAGACGGGCACCCGGGTCGCGTTCCTCACCACGTACGTCCCCGGCAAGGAACCGCTCGCCATGGTGCGGGACACCCTCGAAGGCGCCGTACGCCTGCGCCACGGCGGCCCGCTCGACATCTGGCTGCTCGACGAGGGCGACAGCCCCGCCGCCCGGGCGCTCTGCGCCGAGCTGGGCGTACGCCACTTCACCCGGCTGGGGGTGCCGGAGTGGAACCGTACGCGCGGGGTCCACAAGGCCAGGACCAAGCACGGCAACTACAACGCCTGGCTCGCGATGCACGGCGACGACTACGACTTCTTCGCCTCCGTCGACACCGACCACATACCGCTCCCCAACTTCCTGGAGCGGATGCTCGGTTACTTCCGCGACCCGGACGTCGCCTTCGTCGTCGGCCCCCAGGTGTACGGCAACTACACCTCGCCGGTCACCAAGGCGGCCGAGTCCCAGCAGTTCCTGTTCCACGCGCTGATCCAGCGGGCCGGCAACCGCTACCGCGCGCCCATGTTCGTCGGCACCAACAACGTCGTACGGATCACCGCGCTCAAGCAGGCGGGCGGTCTGTACGACTCGATCACCGAGGACATGGCCACCGGCTTCGAGCTGCACCGCCGCAGGAACCCGCTCACCGGCCGGTTCTGGCGCTCCGTCTACACACCCGACGTACTGGCCGTCGGCGAGGGACCCGCCTCCTGGACGGACTTCTTCACCCAGCAGCTCCGCTGGTCCCGGGGGACGTACGAGACCCTCCTCAAGCAGTACTGGAAGGCGCCCCTGCGGATGCCGCCCGGACGGCTCTTCAGCTACACCATGATGCTCGTCTACTACCCGATGACCGCGGTCAACTGGTTCCTGGGCATCCTGAGCTGCGTCCTGTTCCTCTGGCTCGGCGCCTCCGGCACCCAGGTCTCCTCCTCCGTCCTGCTGATGCTCTACAGCGACGCCGCCGCCCTCCAGATAGGGCTCTACCTCTGGAACCGGCGCCACAACGTCTCACCGCACGAGCCCGAGGGCTCCGGCGGTCTCGCGGGGATGGCGATGTCCGCGCTCTCCGCGCCGGTCTACCTCAAGTCCCTGGGCTCGGCGGTGCTGCGCACCCACGGCCGCTTCGTCGTCACCCCCAAGGGCGGGGAGGCCAGCCCCGACCGGCTGCTGACGTTCCGGTTGCACCTCTTCTGGGCGGCGGTGCTGGTCTGCTCGCTCCTGGCGTCCGTGTTCCTCGGCCACTCCCATGTGGCGATGCGCACCTGGGCCCTCCTGGCGCTGGCGATAGCGCTGGCCCCGGTCGCGGTCTGGGGATGGACGCTCCGGCAGGAACGCGCCGAGCGGAGCGCGGCCCTCGCCCCCGCGTCCCCCGAGCCGAGGCCCGAACGGCGCCCCGAGCCGCGTCCCGCGTTCCCGCCCGAGCCGGCCTTCCCGCCCAAGCCGGTGGCACCGCCCCAGCCCATGGCACCGGACGAGCAGAGAGCGGGCCGCGCGACGCCCGTGTCGTCGACGACCGGAAGGAACTGACAGATGTCCGAGCAGTACCGGCCCCGGCGCCGGCCGTCGAGCAAGCTCAGGAAGACCCTGATGGGCGGGGGAGCGGTGGTGGTGCTCGTCGGCCTCAACGCCCCCGCGGCCGTCTCCTTCGCCCAGGAGAAGTACCACGCGTACAAGATCTCCCAGCCCGGCTACATGCGGCAGTACGGGTCCTGGAGCACCCTCGCCGTGCCGCGCGAATACCGTACGAACGCGATCCACGCGGCCCTGCTCCACACCGGCAAGGTGCTGATCATCGCGGGCTCCGGCAACAACCAGAAGAAGTTCGACAAGGGCTCGTTCGACACGATCCTGTGGAACCCGGCCGACAACTCGTTCAAGAAGATCCACACCCCCGAGGACTTCTTCTGCTCGGGCCACTCCCAGCTCCCCGACGGCCGGCTGCTGGTCGCGGGCGGCACGGCGCGCTACGAGGTGCTCGACGGCAAGATCGACCGTGCGGGCGGCGGGATGCGGGTCAAGAACGAGAACCCCGACAAGGCGCACACCTTCAAGAAGGGGACCCGCTTCCGCTCCCCGTCGGGTGTCGAGTACATCAGCAAGTTCGATGTCACCGTCCCGAAGGCCAAGCGTGAGTTCAAGATCTCCTACGCCTCCAGCGGCCGGATGCTGCCCTGGAAGACCAAGGTCACGGCCGGGGAGGCACGCGTCTTCGTGGAGGCGGCGCGCACGGGCCCGCAGGCGCTGACGACGCAGGCGGCGCAGTACGAGATCCTCGGCCTCAAGGGCAAGGACGCCGACAACCTCTACGGCCTCGCCCAGAAGATCACCACGGAGAAGCAGGACTTCCAGGGGATCAAGGCCGCGTACGAGTTCGACCCCAGGGCCGAGAAGTACATCCCCGTCGACCCGATGAAGGAGGCCCGCTGGTACCCCACGCTCGTCACCCTGGAGGACGGCAAGGTGCTCGCCGTCTCCGGCCTGGACGACGTGGGCGCCGTACTCACCGGGGACAACGAGCTGTACGACCCGACGACCAAGAAGTGGTCGAAGGGCCCCACCCGCTACTTCCCGACGTATCCCGCGCTCTTCCTCACCAAGGGCGGCAAGCTCTTCTACTCCGGCTCCAACGCCGGGTACGGCCCCGCCGACCAGGGGCGCGAGCCGGGGCTGTGGGACGTGAAGACCAACACCTTCACCGGGATCGGCGGGCTCACCGACCTCGACCAGACCGAGACCTCGGCCTCCCTGCTGCTGCCGCCCGTCCAGGACCAGCGGGTGATGCTGCTGGGCGGCGGCGGGGTCGGCGAGTCGTCCAAGGCCACCGCCCGTACGGCCGTCGTCGACCTGAAGGCCGACAACCCGGCCTTCCGCGAGGGCCCGAGGCTGCCGCAGGGCACCCGGTACCTGAGCAGTGTGCTGCTGCCGGACGATTCGGTCTTCACCACCGGCGGCTCCTCGGACTACCGGGGCCGCAGCGCCAGCGACATCCTGAAGGCGCAGTTCTACGACCCGAAGTCCAACACCTTCCGCCGCGCCGCCGACCCGACCGTGGGCCGCAACTACCACTCCGAGGCGCTGCTGCTGCCGGACGGCCGGGTGGTGACGTTCGGCTCCGACCCGCTCTTCGACGACGCGGACAACACCAAACTCGGCACGTTCGAGCAGCGGGTGGAGATCTACACCCCGCCCTACCTCCACGGCGACAAGGCCCAGGAGAAGCGCCCGAAGCTTGGCGCGGGCCCGCGCACGGTCGGCGCGAACGGCCGGGCCACCTTCCGTACGGACCACCCCGGGGCGATCGCCAAGGCGCGGCTGATGCGCCCCAGCGCGGTCACCCACACCACGGACGTCGAGCAGCGCTCGGTCGACCTCACGATGACGAAGGGCAAGGGCTCCCTGACGGTGGAGGTCCCGAAGGACCGCGCCCTGGTGCCGCCCGGCTGGTACATGCTCTTCGTCACCGACGCGGCGGGCCTCCCGTCCGAGGCGAAGTGGATCCAGGTGGAGTAGAGCCACGGAAGGACGGGGCGCGCGGCCCAGGAAGGTCACGGCCCACCAGGGGGGGGGGCGGGGCGGGGGGGCGCCCCCCCCCCCCCCGCCCCCCCCGCCCCCCCCGCCCCGCCCCCCCCCCCCCCCCGCCCCCCGCCGCCCCCCCCCGCCCCCCCCGCG
>NZ_JBHZDA010000013.1:70604-99585 GCF_042755665.1 Streptomyces sp. NPDC059142 | reverse complement strand
GCGATGGGTACCTAGGTGGTTAAGCCCCAGGGAGGTCGGGGGCGCGGGCCCGCGCCGGGACCCGGCCCCCCTGGGGCGGGACCGGGGGGCGGGGTAACCCCGGCTACCGCGCCCCTCGTACCCGTGGTGTCACTCCGTCCCTCCGCGCCCCTCCGGCGGCGGGCACCATCCGCTCTGGCTCAGCGTCCCCCACCGTCCGCAGAACCCGACCTGCGCCGGCCGCTTCATCCCGTCGACCCGCTGCACCGATATGATCTTGTCGAGCGGAATCTGACGGTCCACCACCCCGCCGAAGTCGATCCGCCCGCTCTCCCCGTCCAGCGCCGCCGATCCATGGATGCTGCTGAGCGAATGCCACACCGTCAGCGAGGAGAGCGGCAGTTGCGAGGCCGCGTCCTGGAGCTGCCCCACCGCCTTGAGATACAGATTGACCGCGTCGAAGGCGAGCGAGGCATGGCCGTCCAGCGAGGTGTTCGCCAACTGCTCGCACTCCGTGGGGAAGAGCTTCCGCAAGGTGCTGTAGAGATCGCTCTTCGTCTTGCAGGACGTGGACCCCAGCGTGAAGTCCATGAAGTCGAAGGGCACTTTGGGGTACGCGGTACGCCGCACCGGATCCGCCGCCATCCGTGCCACGTCGTCGCCGCCGAGCAGGAACGGCGGGTTCGAACCGCACGCCGCGTTCACCCCGGCCAGCAGCGTCTCGAAGTCCTCCGGCCGCCCGGTGAAGAACACCAGGCCGTCGTACCCGCACGCGTGCTCCCCCACGGTGCGCGGCCCCGGATACCCGGAGGCCTTGCCCGGGGCGGCGGGTGACGGCCTGAACGCCTGCTGCTCGACGTCGAAGTCCGCGGCGTCGAAGCTCTTCGCGGCGTCGGCCCGCAGATTCTCGCTGTACTCGTCGGTCGGATCCGCCGAGTAGACGATGCGCACACTGCGCCGCGGAATCGTCCCCTTCTCGGCCAGGTGCGCCCCGTACGCGGCGGCGACCGTCGCCTGACGCCGGTTCTGCGGCGACACCTGGTAGTACATCGGCGAGTGGTCGTCCAGGGTGTCCGCCGACAGCGACGTCGCCACCATCGGCAGTCCGATCCGGGTCAGCTCCTCGATCGTCGTGATGGTCGCCGTACGGCTCTGGTCGAGCCCGGTGACCCCGACGATGGACGGATCGTCGCGCATCATCCTCTCCACCGTGGCGACGGCGTCGGGACCGAACCGCATCCCGCTGCCCGCGCTCGCCGGAAAGATCCGCAGTACGGGATCGGTGGCCCCGCGCTTGTCCAGTTGACGGCGCTGCGCGCTCGCCGCGCCTTGGAGCGCCTCCCGTACGTAGGTGAGCGAGCTGGGCTGCCCCGCGGAGCTGAGCAGCGCGGAGAGATGGATCAGCGTCACCACCGGCCGGATCGTGAACTGCTCGTGGATCCGGTCGGCCTCGCGGTTCTGGCGGGCGATCGTGCTCAGCGTCTCCTTGAGCGCCGGGTCCTTGGAGCCGAAGGTGTACCCGTTCGGCGCGACCCCGATGCACTCCCCGGTCGACCGCAGACGGAGCGTCGCCGCGTCGGGGTCCGACCGGCTCAGCCCGCAGTGCAGCTCCCGCCACTTCAGGGCGGGCGCCGGGTCGAAGGCGCGGGCGAACCCGCCCGCGAGCACCGCGACCGCGACCACCCCCGCCAGGGCCGTCACCCGGCGCCGTGCCCACTTCGGGGGCGGATCCACCGTGAGCCGTCCGACCAGCTCGACGCGGTCCTTCTGCTGCCGGTACGTGGCCGCGTCCGGGGCCAGCGGCGCGGGCACGACGACGGGCAGATACCAGACGGCCGCCGAGCGGCTCCGCCCGGCGGCCTCGAAATGGTGGCGCCAGATCCCGTACAGGTCCTCCGACAGCTCGCCCCGTCCGCGCAGTTCGTGCCCGAGGAGTTCGTCCTCCAGCCGCACTCCGGTGCACAGGACGGCCAGCGGATCGAAGACCCCGGTCTCGTTGCGTACGTCCACCAGCGAACGGATCAGCGCCGTACCGTGGTTGGTGTCGTCCACATCCGTCAGGAACGCCGCGCAATAGGCGGTACGGCGTGCGGACCTGCGCGGCCGGAATCGGCGCCGGTACGCCACCCGGAGATCTTCCAGAAAAGCGTTGATCATCAACTTGCCGACCTGGTCGGGGTTTTCCCGTCCCCGCCGGGGTCTTGTCAGCCGCATGGCGAAACCGGGGAATGTCCCCGGGTCGCGCGGCGCCATGTAGGGCTGCCGCACGAGCCACCGGTACTCGGTCCCGACACCGCGCCAGGCGCGGAACCAGGCGAGCGGAAAGAGATGGAGCCCCAGGACCAGAACCCACCAGGGAATGTTTCCCTGCATCGAGACCTCGGTCTCCGGACTGCGCAGCACACCGAACAGCCGTCGGCGCTGGAACTCCCTCTCCCGCAGTCTGCGCAGCAGCTCCCGATCCTGCTGCGAATCCGGCTCGCGCGCCGGATAGTCGGATTCCAGCAACCAGTTGACCAGCCCGAACCGCCGGAACCGTACACGCTCGTCGCGCCCGTTCCGCGCCGAGGAGAACTCCTGGGCCAGCGCCACCAGAGCCCGCCGGTAGACCTCGACCGGCTGCCATTCGGCGGGTAACGGGTCTGATTCCTGGGCGACTTCGTCCCGGATCTCGGACATGGAGATGAACTCGTGCGGGATGCGGTGGGGCGTGGCCCCGTTGAGGGAAGCCCTGATGCCCTCGGTCAGCTCCGTCAGATCGTCACCGATCAGACAGACCACGGGAATTCCGTTTCGGTCGGCGAGTTCCGTGGGTAACTCGCCCTTTCTCGGTCTGCGTACCAGCGTGGCCAGCAGCTCGAAGACCTTGTTGGCGTTCTCGAATACGGGTGTCATGATCTCCCCGTTGAACCGTGTTCGAATGACGCTCGACTGGTATCACGATGCCCCAGCAGAGGAATTCGACACGTTACCGCTCAGGGAACGCGGAGGCGGTCGCACTGCACACAACCTCCACCCGTAGGGGTGGTCCTGGGTAAATCCACACCGGTTTCCGCGCCGGTACTCAGCCCTTCGCGCGCCGGGCCAGACCCAGCGCGTACTCCGGCCACCAGGTGCCCGCCGGCGGGCCGCCGCGGCAGGGGCCGTCCGATTCGCCGGGGCGTTTGATCCAGAGGAACGCGTCGACCAGTTCGTTGCCGGTGTCGGTGCTCGGCGGGGTGCCCAGGGCCCGGCCCGGGGGGTTGCACCAGGCCTGGTCGCGGTTGCCGGGGAGGGGGCCCGCGCCGTTTCTGCTGGTGTCCACGGTGAAGTGGGTCTCGCCGAGCAGCCCGGCCAGCCGGGTGCCGTACGTCTTGACCGTGTCGTCGGTCTGGAAGTTGGACACGTTGAGCGAGAAACCGTCCGCCGCCCCGACGCCCGCGCGCTGGAGCGGGCCCACGATCTTGGCCGGGTCGGAGATCCAGTCCGGGTTCCCCGCGTCCAGGTAGACACGGGTGTGCGGCTGCTTCTTCAGACGGCCCACCGCCTGGGAGAGGAGTTCGTACCGCTCGGTGCTGTGCTCGTCGGGGGTGCAGCCGTCCGCGAGGTGCGAGAGCGCGTCCGGCTCCAGGACGACGATCGTCCGGGCGTCGCCGATCGCGCGCGCGAAGGTGTCGATCCAGTCGCGGTAGGCCGCCGCGTCGGGGGCGCCGCCCGCCGAGTAGAGCCCGCAGTCGCGGTGCGGGATGTTGTACGCGACGAAGACCGCGGTCCGCTTGTCCGCGGTCGCGCCCCGCACCGCCCGGCGGATCCCCGGCTCGGGGTCGTCCCCGGCGGGCCAGACGGCGACGGCGCGGTCCGCGATCCGCCGGAGCAGCTTCGCGTCGTCCTTCCGCCCCTCCTTCTCCCACTGGGCGACCTGCCGGACCGCGTCACTGTCCGGGTCGATCCAGAACGGCGCCGCCGCGCTCGGAGCCGCCTCCCCCTGGACCACCGGGGCCGTGTGCGTCCGCGCGGCGGGAGCGCTGGGCGCGCCGTTCCCGGACCGGGACGGGGCGCAGCTCACCGCCGTGGCCAGCGCGAGCAGCGCGGCGACGAGGACCGTCGGCCCGCCCCGCCTCCCCCGGGTACGGCGCGACGGGAGCGGCGACGGCGATGACGGGTGCGGTCTGCGGCCGGACATCCAGCCCCCTCGGAAGTCGACTGGGCGACGAACTGGGCGGTGATGGGAATGGCAAGACCGGCATATCGTTACATAACGATCAGTCGCCCGTGCTCTGCGACACCGCCGGGGCGAGACCGCGACGGGCCTGCTCGGGGCGGGTGCGCCCGGGGGCCGCTCCCCGCCGCCGGTGCGC
This sequence comes from Streptomyces sp. NPDC059142, assembly GCF_042755665.1. Classification (NCBI taxonomy): domain Bacteria; kingdom Bacillati; phylum Actinomycetota; class Actinomycetes; order Kitasatosporales; family Streptomycetaceae; genus Streptomyces; species Streptomyces sp. NPDC059142. The sequence goes on along the minus strand of NZ_JBHZDA010000013.1, from coordinate 95,269 downwards.
GCGGCCTCTCGGGCCGGGCCGTAAGGGCCGTGCGGACCGCCGGCGCGGGCGTCGGGGGAGGGCCGTGCGACCGAAGTGCGAGACGAGGCTGACCCGCAAGTGACCAGTGGGTAAGGTCGGTGGCGTGTCCAAGCCGCTCAGCCTGCCCTTCGACCCCATCGCCCGCGCCGACGAACTCTGGAAGCAGCGCTGGGGGCCCGTCCCCTCCATGGGGGCCATCACGTCGATCATGCGCGCGCACCAGATCCTGCTCGCCGGGGTGGACGCCGTCGTCAAGCCGTACGGGCTCACCTTCGCCCGGTACGAGGCGCTGGTGCTGCTCACCTTCTCCAAGGCCGGCGAGCTGCCGATGTCGAAGATCGGTGAGCGGCTGATGGTCCATCCCACCTCCGTCACCAACACCGTGGACCGGCTGGTGACGGCCGGCCTGGTCGACAAGCGGCCCAACCCCAACGACGGGCGCGGCACGCTCGCCTCCATCACCGACAAGGGGCGCGAGGTGGTGGAGGCCGCCACCCGCGATCTGATGGAGATGGACTTCGGGCTCGGGGTCTACGACGCCCGGGAGTGTGCCGAGATCTTCGCGATGCTGCGCCCGCTGCGGGTGGCCGCCCAGGACTTCGAGGACTGAGCCCGGCTCCCCCGGGCCCGGGGGAGGGGCGGGCGAAGATCGCCCTTTGTGCCCGGTTAGGCTCAGCCCATGAAGTCGAATGTGCTGTCCCGCTACCGGGTGATGGCGTACGTCACCGCCGTATGGCTGCTGGTCTTCACCGTGGCGATCATCCTCAAGTACGGGTTCGATACCGGCAACACGATGGTGATCTCGCAGATCCACGGTGTGCTCTTCATCATCTACGTGGTCTTCGCCTTCGATCTGGGCTCCAAGGCGAAGTGGTCCTTCGGGAAGCTGCTCTGGGTGCTCGCCGCCGGGTGCATCCCCGTCGCGTCCTTCTTCGTCGAACCGAAGATCACCCGTGAGGTCCAGCCGCTGCTCACCGACCGCGCGCCGGAGACCGCCCAGGCATAGGGCCCGTAGAGCGTTCCTCCTCAGCCGTCCGCGCGTCCGCGGGCGGCTGTTCCGCGTTTCTCCGCCACCGGTCGTGGCGATTCGGCCATCGACATTTACTTGGACGTCCTAGTAAATTGGTCTCATGAACGCTGACGCCATCGAGGAGGGCCGCCGGCGCTGGCAGGCCCGGTACGACAAGGCCCGCACGCGCGACGCGGACTTCAGCACGCTCTCCGGGGACCCCGTGGACCCGGTCTACGGGCCCCGGCCCGGCGACACCTACGAGGGCTTCGAGCGGATCGGCTGGCCCGGGGAGTACCCGTACACCCGTGGTCTGCACCCGACCGGCTACCGGGGCCGGACCTGGACCATCCGCCAGTTCGCCGGCTTCGGCAACGCCCGGCAGACCAACGAGCGGTACAAGATGATCCTGGCGGCCGGTGGCGGCGGGCTCTCCGTCGCCTTCGACATGCCGACGCTCATGGGCCGCGACTCCGACGACCCCCGCTCGCTCGGCGAGGTCGGCCACTGCGGGGTCGCCATCGACTCGGCCGCCGACATGGAGATCCTCTTCGCGGACATCCCGCTCGGGGACGTCACCACCTCGATGACGATCAGCGGACCCGCCGTCCCCGTCTTCTGCATGTACCTGGTCGCGGCGGAGCGCCAGGGCGTCGACCCCGGCGTCCTCAACGGCACGCTCCAGACGGACATCTTCAAGGAGTACATCGCCCAGAAGGAGTGGCTCTTCCAGCCCGAGCCGCATCTGCGGCTGATCGGCGACCTGATGGAGCACTGCGCCACCGCCATCCCCGCGTACAAGCCGCTCTCCGTCTCCGGCTACCACATCCGGGAGGCGGGCGCGACGGCCGCGCAGGAGCTGGCGTACACCCTCGCGGACGGCTTCGGCTACGTGGAGCTGGGGCTCAGCCGGGGGATGGACGTGGACACCTTCGCGCCCGGACTCTCCTTCTTCTTCGACGCCCACCTCGACTTCTTCGAGGAGATCGCCAAGTTCCGCGCGGCCCGGCGGATCTGGGCGCGCTGGATGAAGGAGGTGTACGGGGCGCGCACCGACAAGGCCCAGTGGCTGCGGTTCCACACCCAGACCGCGGGCGTCTCGCTCACCGCGCAGCAGCCGTACAACAACGTCGTACGGACGGCGGTCCAGGCGCTGGCGGCCGTCCTCGGCGGAACGAACTCGCTCCACACCAACGCGCTCGACGAGACCCTCGCCCTGCCGAGTGAACAGGCCGCCGAGATCGCGCTGCGCACCCAGCAGGTGCTCATGGAGGAGACCGGTGTCGTCAACGTGGCGGATCCGCTCGGCGGCTCCTGGTACGTCGAGCAGCTCACCGACCGGATCGAGGCCGACGCCGAGAAGATCTTCGAGCAGATCAAGGAGCGCGGTCTGCGCGCCCACCCGGACGGACGCCACCCGATCGGACCCGTCACCTCGGGCATCCTGCGCGGCATAGAGGACGGCTGGTTCACCGGCGAGATCGCCGAGTCCGCGTTCCTGTACCAGCGGGCGCTGGAGAAGGGCGACAAGCGGGTCGTGGGCGTCAACGTCCACCACGGCTCGGTCACCGGAGACCTGGAGATCCTGCGGGTCAGCCACGAGGTCGAGCGTGACCAGGTCCAGGTCCTGGCGGAGCGCCGGGCCGCGCGCGACGACGCCCGGGTGCGTACGGCGCTGGAAGCGATGCTGACGGCGGCCCGGGACGGCTCGAACATGATCGGCCCGATGATGGAGGCGGTACGGGCGGAGGCGACGCTCGGCGAGATCTGCGACGCGCTGCGGGACGAGTGGGGGACGTACACCGAACCGCCCGGCTTCTAGACGGGGAGGCGCGTCCGTCGGAGAGCTGTTCGCCGGAAGGGCGGACCTGTCCGCTTGTCACCCGTTCGGGTGAATTAGCTCGGAGTGAGAGCTAAAATAGGTGGTATGTCCACCGAGGAGTTCCCGGACTCGCTCGCGGACGCGCTGGCAGGCGTGCAGCGCACGATCCGGCGACGGCTGCGCGGCGGCATGACCGCCGCGCCGCTGCGGGGAACCCAGGTCGAGCTGTTGCGGCTGGTCGCGGCGCGCCCCGGGATCCGGGTGTCGGACGCCGCCCAGGAGCTGTGGCTCGCGGGCAACTCCGTCTCCACCCTGGTCAACCAGCTCGTCCTGGCAGGCTGCCTGCGCCGCGAGACCGACCCGGCCGACCGGCGCTCCACACTGCTGTCGCCCACCCCGGCCGGTGAGGCCCGGCTGAGCGACTGGCGGGCGCGCCGCTCCGCTCTCGTACGGGAACGGGTGGCGCTGCTGACGGACGAGGACCGCGCGGCCCTGGCGGCGGCCCTGCCGGCGCTGCGCAGACTCGCGCACCACCTCCACGAGGAAGGGGAGGGCGCATGACCGGCACCCCCGAATCCACCCCCGAATCCACCCCCGGATCCACCCATGGACCCGTTTCCATCCCCGGAACCACCCCCGGTTCCACCGGCCCGGCCGACGCCGCGCCCGCCGTACGGTGCGCCGGGCTCACCTACTCCTTCGGCGAGACCAAGGCCGTCGCCGCGCTCGACCTCTCCGTCGCCGCCGGCGAGGTCTTCGGACTGCTCGGGCCCAACGGCGCGGGCAAGACCACCGCGATCCGCTGCGTCACCACCCTGCTGCCCGTCCCCGCGGGCATGGTCCGGGTCTTCGGGCACGACGCGGCGAAGGAGAAGATGGCCGTCCGCCGGCTGCTGGGGTACGTACCGCAGCAGCTCTCCGCCGACGCCGCGCTGACGGGCCGCGAGAACGTGACCCTGTTCGCCCGCGTCTTCGACGTACCGCGCCGCGAACGGGCCGAGCGCGTCGCGCAGGCGCTCGCCGCCGTCGACCTGACCGGCTCCGCCGACCGGATGACCAAGACGTACTCGGGCGGCATGATCCGCCGCCTCGAACTCGCGCAGGCCCTGGTCAGCGCGCCCCGGCTGCTCATGCTGGACGAGCCGACGATCGGCCTCGACCCGATCGCCCGCACCAGCGTGTGGGAGCACATCAACGCCGTACGGAACGCCACGGGCATGACCGTCCTCGTCACCACGCACTACATGGACGAGGCCGACCAGTACTGCGACCGCGTCGCGCTGATGCACCGCGGGCGCGTCCACGCCCTCGGCACCCCCGACGAGCTGCGGAGCGAGCTGCGCGACCGCCGCGTCGCCGAGGGCACCGCGGGCCAGGGGGACCCCGTACCGACGCTGGAGGACGTCTTCAGGGACGTCGCCGGCAGCGGTCTGGACGAAGAGGGAGGCGACTTCCGTGATGTCAGGTCCACCCGTCGCACCGCGTCCCGCGTCGGCTGAGCCGGCCGGACGCACCGGCAGCGGACCGGGGCCCGACCCCGGGCGCTTCGCCCTGCTGCTGTCCCCGCCGCGCGCCCGCACCGGCTGGCGCGTCCTGCCCGCCCGGGTCCTCGCGATGTGCGTCGTGGAGCTCCAGAAGCTGCGCCACGACCGCACCGAGCTGTACACCCGGGCCGTTCAGCCCGCGCTCTGGCTGCTGATCTTCGGTGAGACGTTCACCCGGATCAAGGCCATCCCGACCGGCGGCATCCCGTACATCGACTATCTCGCGCCCGGCATCATCGCCCAGTCCGCGATGTTCATCGCGATCTTCTACGGCATCATGATCATCTGGGAGCGGGACGCGGGCATCCTCACCAAACTCCTGGTCACGCCCACCCCGAGAGCCGCGCTGATCAGCGGCAAGGCGTTCGCCTCGGGGGTGAAGGCGCTGATCCAGGCGGTCGTGGTGATCGTCATCGCGGCGGCCCTCGGGGTGGGGCTGACCTGGAACCCGCTGCGGCTGCTCGGGGTGGCCGTCGCCGTGGTCCTCGGCTCGGCCTTCTTCTCCTGTCTGTCCATGACGATCGCGGGCATCGTGCTGACCCGCGACCGGCTGATGGGTATCGGCCAGGCCATCACGATGCCGCTCTTCTTCGCCTCGAACGCCCTCTACCCGGTGGCGATCATGCCCGGCTGGCTCCAGACGGTCAGCCGGATCAATCCGCTGAGCTACCAGGTGGACGCCCTGCGCGGGCTGCTGCTCGGCACGCCGTCCCATCTCGCGCTGGACTACGGGGTGCTGCTGCTGGCGGCGCTGGCGGGCATCGCGGCGGCCTCGTCGCTGCTGGGCCGGCTGGCGCGATGACCCCCGCCGGCCCCCGTGAAGGAGGCGGGGCGGGCCACCCCGGGTCATCTCGGGGTCAGACCGCCCAGCAGCAGTTCCGTGAACGTACGGGCCCAGGGGCCGTCCACCGGCTGCGCGCTCACCATCGTGCGGTTGACCACCGCGCCGGCGATCACATCGAAGATCAGGTCCGCCGTACGGTCCGCCGTCGCGGCGTCCGGCTCGTAGGGGAGCTCCCCGCGGGCCTGGGCGCGCTCGCGGCCCAGCAGGACCAGCCGTTTCTGCCGTTCGACGATCGAGACCCTGATCCGCCGCCGCAGCGCCTCGTCCCGGGTGGACTCCGCGATCACCGCCATGAGCGCGGTCTTGGTCTCGGGGCGCTCCAGCAGCGCGGCGAACTGGAGGACGGCGCTCTCGACATCGGCCGCGAGACTGCCCAGATCGGCGAGTTCCATCGAGTCGAAGAGGGCCGCCACGGCGTCCACGACCAGCTCGCTCTTGGACGGCCAGCGCCGGTAGAGCGTGGTCTTGGCGACGCCCGCGCGGGCCGCCACGTCGCCCATCGTCAGCTTCGTCCATCCCAGCTCGCCCAGGGCGGCCCTGGTCGCCTCCAGGATCGCGGCGTCGGCCTCGGCGCTGCGGGGGCGGCCACCACGCGGCCCGGAGCGGCTGTCGCTGGGTCCGGGGCCGCTGTCGCTGCGCATGCCCGCGACCATACCGGCCGGTAGCGGTGTGAGCCGGCTCACCGGTGAAGTCTGTACACGCCGCTGACGCGACAGTTACGCTACGACCCGTAGCGGAAGCGGTGCGCGGCCGGACCGGGCCGCCGCTTCGGCCGGACCGGACCACCGCTTTTCTCAAGTGCGTGCCGAGGGGGGAGGATGTACTCATGCAGCCTAGGAACATGTCCATGAGCGGCGTCGTCGACCTCGCCGCGGTGAAGGCGGCCGGTGAGGCCAAGGCGAAGGCGGAGCAGGCCCGCGCCGAGGCCGTCCGCCAGGGCGGCACCGGCGCCGTCCCCCCGTCCAGCCTGGTGATCGACGTCGACGAAGCCGGCTTCGAGCGCGATGTACTCCAGCGTTCCACCGAGGTACCGGTCGTCATCGACTTCTGGGCCGAGTGGTGCGAGCCGTGCAAGCAGTTGAGCCCCGTACTGGAGCGGCTGGCCCGTGAGTACAACGGCCGGTTCGTTCTCGCCAAGATCGATGTCGACGCCAACCAGATGCTGATGCAGCAGTTCGGGATCCAGGGCATCCCCGCGGTCTTCGCGGTGGTGGCGGGCCAGGCGCTGCCGCTCTTCCAGGGCGCCGCCCCGGAGACCCAGATCCGCCAGACGCTGGACCAGCTCATCCAGGTCGGCGAGGAGCGCTTCGGCCTCACCGGGATCGCGGTCGACGCGGCCGCTGAGGACGCGGGCGACGACGGGGCCGAGGGGGAGGCCGCCGTACCGGAGGGCCCGTACGACGCCCTGCTGGAGGCGGCCGTACAGGCGCTGGACGCCAATGACTTCCCCGCCGCGGCCGAGGCGTACCGCGGCGTGCTCGCCGAGGACCCCGGCAACACGGAGGCCGCGCTCGGCCTCGCCCAGGCCGAACTGCTCGCGCGGGTCCAGGGGATGGACCAGGCGCAGGTGCGCAAGGACGCCGCGGACCGGCCGGCCGATGTGACGGCGCAGATCGCCGCGGCCGATCTGGATCTGGTCGGCGGGCATGTGGAGGACGCGTTCGGCCGGCTCGTGGAGGCCGTGCGCCGTACCGCCGGTGACGACCGGGAGGCGGCGCGGCTCCGGCTGCTCAAGCTGTTCGAGGTGATCGGCGGGGACGACCCGCGGGTGACCGCCGCGCGGTCGGCGCTGGCCCGGGTTCTCTTCTGATCCGGGGAGGTTGACGAGGCGTCCGTCGTGCCGGCGGGCCGGGAAACCGGTGAGCGGCAGGTGCCGGCACGGCCGACTCCGCGCCCGCGGTGCGGATTTGGCGACTTGACGCCAACGGGGCCGCGCTTTACCAAAACTTGGTAAAAGCGATTACTGTTACCCGCAGTAAATCAACTCCCTCGGTCTGTCCCGCTATGGGGGGCAATCACCGCTTCTGACGCATCGACACGCGGCACCCTGTGTGGTCGCGCGATATCACCTGGTCGTATACCGGTTATCCGGCCGTTACCAGTGAGTAACGAACCCCTTGTGTCAACAGCGCGAATGCACCACGATCGGCGACGCTCGGTCCATTTCCGTATCAGCACGGCAGCCAGTCGCGCCCTCGGTCCGTGGGTCCCCACCGAGCGGTCCGGCGGCGCTGCCGCCGGCCCGGACAGGGGGGTTCCTGCCCACCCGGCAGGGCCTGTCCAGAGGTTGCGCGAACGCGTGGCCAGTGGTTGTCGCTCGGGGGTGATCGCCGGTGATTTCGGACGCGGTTGGCGCCTCCGGAGACAGGCGCTCTCCTTCCCGAGGACGTAGCACTTCTCCCATCCCAGGACGGGCTCCCACCCGATCCGGAGATGTACGTCCGAGAAGGAGGACATTCATGGAGTCCCAAGTTCGTGGCGGGACCAGATGGAGGCGGTTCGCCGTCGTCATGGTGCCGAGTGTGGCCGCGACGGCAGCGATAGGTGTCGCGCTGGCACAGGGCGCGCTCGCCGCCTCGTTCAGCGTGTCCGGCCAGAGCTTCAAGGTCAGCGCGGACCAGTTGGTCGGTTACGACTTCATCCAGTACGGCAGCATCGACGCGGGCACGGACCTGAAGGGGAACAAGACCGCCAATCCGGTCGCCGTCTCCGGGTTCAGCCGGGCCACGATCACCAACATGTGCCAGTCGGTGGTCACGCCGAACGTGCCCGTCTTCGGCTCCGTCAGCCTGGAACTGAGGGCCGGCACGAACACGAAGTCGCCGGTCGAGGCGACGAACATCTACATCGACATCGCCCAGCTGGAAGCCGACGCCAAGTTCGAGAAGATCGACATCGGTGTGGCGGCCGGCGACGAGAGCAACAAGACCGGCATCAACCCGGGTGATCAGGCCAACAAGTACGGCTTCGCCCAGCGTGCGGAGAAGGTCACGCTCACCAAGGTGGAGCAGACGGCATGGGCGACCACAGCCGGCACCTTCACGCTGAGCAACCTGAGCCTGAAGCTGCACAAGGGCGTCAAGGAGTGCTACTAGGGTCTCTCGTCCGGGTCCGGCCGGACCGGGGAGCGCCCGCCGCGTCAGCGGCCGGTGGCACCCGGGCATCCGGCAAGGTCCGGACGAGAGGTCCTGGGCACCGCCCGGGCGGGCGGGTTCCACGGCACGGACCCGTCCGCCCACTCCGAACTCTTTCTCACGGCAACACCGGTACCAGGGAGCTGTTTTCCATGAGCGCCGAGTCTTCTGATCTCCGAGGCTCCTCGGATTCCCCCGGTCCTCCCGGCCCATTCACGTACTGGCGGCTGCGCTTTCGGACCTGGCGCGGTACCCGGCCCTTCTGGGCGGGCCTGTTCACGTTGCTCAGCGGGCTGCCGATCGCCTACTTCCCCTACGCGGAAGTGAAGATCGGGGGACTCACCCTGGCGATGGCGACCACGGCCGGCGCCGGGTCGCTGATCATCGGCGTCCTGCTGGTCACGCTCGGTCTGACGATGTGGTTCCACTCGATCGTCAGGGTGTTCGCGGGCGTCGCCACGATCCTGCTGGCGCTGGTGTCGATCCCGGTCTCCAACCTCGGCGGCTTTCTCATCGGCTTCCTGCTCGCCCTGATCGGCGGCGCGCTCTCGATCTCCTGGATGCCCGGCGTACCGGCCGCACCCGGCGCCGAGGGCCGCTCACGGCACGAGGCACCGGGGCCCGACGGCGCCGGTGACCGCCTCCCCTTCCCCGGTTCACGGGACGGGGAGGACCCGAACGTGACGGATACGACGGCACACGCCAACGGCGGGAGGAACAGTGCGGGGTGACGACGCACAGCGCATCGCGGCGGGTGGCGATGGCCCCAGGGTGAGAAAGGGGCCGCGCCACGCGGCCCCGAAGAAGTCCCTTCTGACGAAGTTCCAGATACCCGCCGGCAAGGCGATGGCCCTGGCGGCGATGCCGACGGCCGTCTTCGTGGGGATGGGGCTCACGCCCCGCCTCGCGATGGCGGAGGGCAGCGACGACATCCCCTTCGCGCCGGGCCCCTGCGTGACCCGCTCGGACGAGCCGTCCGCGTCCGCCTCGGAGTCCCCCTCGCCCTCGGCGTCCGCGACGAAGCCCGGCACGGACACGGGGACGGAGCGGCCCGGGGCGACCCCGTCGCCCTCGGCCTCGGAGACCGCACGGCCCGGACCCTCGGAGTCCGGCCAGGGCTCCGGTTCGGGCTCGGGTTCCGGCTCGGGCGACGTGCAGCAGCCCGTCGACCCGGACCCCACGGCCACCTCCACCACCGGCCCGGACCCGACGCCCACCCCCACCCCCACCAAGTCCACCGACCCGCTGGACCCGCTGGGGCTGGGCGACGCGCTGGGCGACCTCCTCGGCGTACCGGACAAGGACGCGACGAGCAGCCCGGCGCCGAGTCCCAGCACCTCCGCCACCGACGCCACCGGCACCACCGGGAAGGGCGACGAGGAGGAGAAGGGCGAGAAGGAGAAGGACGAGGGGAAGAAGGACGAGGGGAAGAAGCCCGCCGGCCGGGACACCCCGGACGACGACGCGGGAACCGAGGACGACCCGGCCGCCGGGAAGACCGAGGACGCGATCAGGGAAGCGGCGCGGAAGGCCGGTGCCGACGTCGAGGAACTCGACGACGACGCCAAAGGGCTCACCGCCCGCGAGGACGAGGACATACCGGAGGGCGCGCAGGGCAAGGAGCCGTACCCCTGCCCGACCGCCGACCCCGACGCCCTCGCCGCGGCCACCGAGGAGCAGGGCCTCCCGCTGCTCCCCGACGACCCCTGGACCCTGCGCAGTTCGCTGCTGACGCTGAACGGCCTCGACTACAAGGGCATCGTCGAAGTACGGACCTACAGCGGCAAGGTCAAGAAGGTCCTCAAGTTCACGGCCTCGTCCGTGGACATCAGGGACCTCGACCAGACCGTCGTCTACCCGCAGGGCCGGACGGCCCATGTGGAGGCGGCCGGCGGCTCCACGTCCACGATCCGCGACGGCCAGGTCACGATGTACACGGAGGAGCTGAAGGGCAACCTCTTCGGCCTGATCCCGATCACCTTCAGCCCGGCGACCCCGCCCCCGCTGAACGTCCCGTTCGCCTTCTTCACCGATGTCACGGTCGTCCAGGCGGGCCAGTTCGGCGGCACCCTGACCGTTCCGGGGCTCCACAACTACATCACCGGCTGACCCCGGGCCCCGCGTCCCGATCCCGCCCCCGCGTCCACGCGGCGGCCCCGCCGGCAGAGCGCCGACGGGGCCACGGGAAGAAGGGTGCGTCAGGCGGCGGCGCCGCCCAGGTGGTGGACGCGGACCATGTTGGTCGTACCGGGGACGCCGGGAGGCGAGCCCGCGGTGATGATCATGGAGTCGCCCGCGCTGTACCGCTGGAGCTTCAGCAGCTCCTCGTCGACCAGGTCGACCATCTCGTCCGTGCTGTTCACCCAGCGGACGATGAAGGACTCCACGCCCCAGCTCAGCGTGAGCTGGTTACGGGTCGACTCGTCCGTCGTGAACGCCAGGATCGGCTGCTCCGCGCGGTAGCGGGAGAGCCGGCGGGCCGTGTCGCCGGACTGGGTGAAGGCGACCAGCGCCTTGCCGCCCAGGAAGTCCGCGATCTCGCACGCCGCACGGGCGACGGAACCGCCCTGCGTACGGGGCTTCTTGCCCGGGACCAGCGGCTGGAGGCCCTTGGAGAGCAACTCCTCCTCCGCCGCGACCACGATCTTCGACATCGTCTTGACCGTCTCGATCGGGTACGCGCCCACCGACGACTCGGCGGAGAGCATGACCGCGTCCGCGCCGTCCAGGATCGCGTTCGCGACGTCGGACGCCTCGGCGCGGGTGGGACGGGAGTTGGTGATCATCGACTCCATCATCTGGGTCGCCACGATCACCGGCTTGGCGTTGCGGCGGCACAGCTCGATGAGGCGCTTCTGCACCATCGGGACCTTTTCGAGCGGGTACTCGACGGCCAGGTCGCCGCGGGCCACCATGACGCTGTCGAAGGCCGCCACGACGGCCTCCATGTTGGCGACCGCCTGGGGCTTCTCGACCTTGGCGATGACGGGGACCCGGCGGCCCTCCTCGTCCATGATCTTGTGGACGTCCAGCACGTCGTGAGCGTCCCGGACGAACGACAGCGCGACCATGTCGCAGCCCATCCGCAGACCGAAGCGCAGGTCCTCGATGTCCTTCTCGGAGAGGGCCGGGACGTTGACCGCCGCGCCGGGCAGGTTGATGCCCTTGTGGTCGGAGATCACACCGCCCTCGATGACGATGGACCTGACCTCGGGGCCCTCGACCTCGACGACCCGCAGCTCGACGTTGCCGTCGTTGATGAGGATCTGGTCGCCCTTGGAGACGTCGCCCGGCAGGCCCTTGTAGGTGGTGCCGCAGATCGACTTGTCGCCGGCGACGTCCTCGGTGGTGATGGTGAACTCGTCACCGCGCACCAGCTCGACCGGTCCCTCGGCGAAGGTCTCCAGGCGGATCTTGGGGCCCTGGAGGTCGACGAGCACGCCGACCGCGCGGCCGGTGTCCTCCGCGGCCTTGCGGACGCGGTGGTACCGCTCCTCGTGCTCCGGGTGGCTCCCGTGGCTCATGTTCAGACGGGCCACATTCATGCCGGCCTCGATGAGCGACTTCAACTGCTCGTACGAGTCGACGGCTGGGCCCAGGGTGCAGACGATTTTGGAACGGCGCATGAGGCGGATCCTATCGGTTTGTTTCGATGCGGAATATTCCGTCTGGTGGAAAGTACAAATGGGCGGGTGTGCGCTCAGTCGATGGGTGTGCGAAGGGTTCAGTTGGCGGACACCCGGTCGCCGTCCGCCCGTCCCACCAGGGCGAAGGTCTGCCGCGCGATCTCCAGCTCTTCGTCGGTCGGCACCACGGCCACCACCACTCCGGCGCCCTCGGGTGAGATGACGCGCGGTTCGTCGGAACGTACGGTATTGCGCTCGGCGTCCACCGCCAGGCCCAGGTTCTCCAGGCCCGCCACCGCAGCTTCCCGCACCGCCGCCGCGTTTTCCCCGACACCCGCCGTGAACGCCACCGCGTCCACCCGGCCGAGTACCGCCGTGTACGCGCCGATGTACTTCTTCAGCCGGTGGATGTAGACGTCGAACGCGAGCCGCGCCCGCTCGTCGCCCTCCTCCACCCTGCGACGGATCTCGCGCATGTCGTTGTCCCCGCAGAGGCCGACCAGACCGCTCTTCTTGTTCAGAAGTTCATCGATCTCGTCGACCGACATGCCCGCCACCCGCTTGAGATGGAACGTGACCGCCGGATCGATGTCCCCGGAGCGCGTCCCCATCACCAGCCCCTCCAGCGGCGTCAGCCCCATCGAGGTGTCCACGCAGCCGCCCCCCTCGACCGCCGAGGCGGAGGCGCCGTTGCCGAGGTGCAGCACGATGACGTTGACCTCGGACGGGTCCTTGCCCAGCAGCTCGGCCGTCCTGCGCGAGACGTACGCGTGCGACGTGCCGTGGAAGCCGTAGCGGCGGATACGGTGCGCGTCCGCCGTCTCCGTGTCGATCGCGTACCGCGCGGCGTGCTCCGGCATCGTCGTGTGGAACGCGGTGTCGAAGACGGCGACCTGCGGCAGGTCGGGGCGGAGCCGCTGGGCGGTGCGGATCCCGGTCAGGTTGGCCGGGTTGTGCAGCGGCGCCACCGGCACCAGCCGCTCGATCTCCGCCAGCACGGCGTCGTCCACGACCGTCGGCGCGCTGAACTTCAGCCCGCCGTGCACCACCCGGTGGCCGATCGCCGCCAGCGCGGGCGAGTCCAGACCGAGCCCGTCCCGCGCCAGCTCCGCGGCGACGGCCTCCAGCGCCGCCGCGTGGTCGGCGATCGGGACCGTGCGCTCGCGCTTCTCGCCGGACCCCAGCGGGGTGTGCACCAGACGGGAACTCTCCTCGCCGATGCGCTCGACCAGCCCCACGGCGAGCCGGGAGCCGTCCGCCATGTCCAGGAGCTGGTACTTCACGGACGAGGAACCGGAGTTGAGGACGAGGACACGGGTGGCGCGGGGAGTCACTGGCTGCTGGCCTTCTGCTGGACGGGCGGGGGACGGGGCGGGGGAGGTGCCGGTACGGGGGCGGGACGCGGTCATACGGGGGCGTCCTGCGCCTGTATCGCGGTGATCGCGACGGTGTTCACGATGTCCTGCACCAGCGCGCCGCGCGACAGGTCGTTGACCGGCTTGCGCAGCCCCTGGAGCACCGGGCCCACGGCCACCGCGCCCGCCGAGCGCTGGACGGCCTTGTAGGTGTTGTTGCCGGTGTTCAGGTCCGGGAAGATCAGCACCGTCGCCTGCCCGGCCACCTCCGAGTCCGGCAGCTTGGTCGCGGCGACGGACGGTTCGACCGCCGCGTCGTACTGGATCGGGCCCTCGATACGCAGCTCGGGCCGGGCCTCGCGCACCAGCTTCGTCGCCTCGCGCACCTTGTCGACGTCCGCGCCGGAGCCCGAGGTGCCCGTCGAGTACGAGAGCATCGCGATCCGCGGCTCGACCCCGAACCGGGCGGCGGTGACGGCGGACTGGACGGCGATGTCCGCGAGCTGCTCCGCGTTCGGGTCCGGGTTGACCGCGCAGTCCCCGTACACCAGCACCTTGTCGGCGAGGCACATGAAGAAGACCGACGAGACGATCGACGCCTCGGGCTTGGTCTTGATGATCTCGAAGGCGGGACGGATCGTCGCCGCCGTCGAGTGGACCGAACCCGAGACCATGCCGTCCGCCAGGCCCTGCTGGACCATGAGCGTGCCGAAGTAGTTCGGGTCGGCCACCACGTCGTACGCCAGCTCCACGGTGACGCCCTTGTGCGCGCGCAGCTCCGCGTACCGCTCCGCGAAGTCCTGGCGCAGGTCGGAGACGGCCGGGTCGATGAGCTGGGTGGCGGAGAGGTCGATGCCGAGGTCGGCGGCCTTCTTGCGCAGCACGTCGACGTCGCCGAGGAGCGTCAGGTCGCACACGTCGCGGCGCAGCAGCACATCGGCGGCGCGCAGCACGCGCTCCTCGGTGCCCTCGGGCAGCACGACCCGGCGGCGCAGGCCGCGCGCCTGCTCCAGCAGATCGTGCTCGAACATCATCGGCGTGACATGGCCGCTGCGGGCCACCGACATCCGCGCCAGCAGATCCCCGGTGTCGACATGCCGTTCGAAGAGGCCGAGCGCGGTCTCCGCCTTGCGGGGGGTCGCCGCGTTCAGCTTGCCCTCCATGCCGAAGAGTTCGGTGGCGGTGGGGAAGGAGCGGCCCGGTACGGAGACCACCGGGGTGCCGGGCGCGAGCCGGGCGGCCAGCGTGAGGACCGTGTCGTCGGGCCGCTCGTCGAGGGTGAGCAGGACGCCCGCGATGGGCGGGGTGCCGGCCGAGTGCGCGGCGAGCGCGCCGACCACCAGATCGGCCCGGTCGCCGGGGGTGACCACCATGCAGCCGGGGGTGAGGGCGCCCAGGAAGTTGGGGAGCATGGCGCCGCCGAAGACGAAGTCCAGCGCGTTCCTCGCCAGCCCGGAGTCGTCGCCGAGCAGGACGGTGCCGCCCAGCGTCTGGGTGATCTGCGCGACGGTCGGTGCGGCGAGCGCGGGCTCGTCGGGCAGGACGTGGCAGGGGACGGGGAGCTGCGCGGCCAGGCCCTCGGCGATGGCGGTGCGGTCCTCGGCGGCGACCCGGTTGACGACGACGGACAGGACGTCGCAGCCGAGCACCTCGTAGGCGCGGTGGGCGTTGCGCGCCTCGGCGCGTACGGACTCGGCGCTCTGGCCCTTGCCGCCGACGACGGCGATCACGGAGGCGCCGAACTCGTTGGCCAGCCGCGCGTTGAGCGACAGTTCGTCGGGGAGCTGGGTGGCCGCGAAGTCCGTGCCCAGGACGAGAACGACCTCGTACCCCCTGGCCACCCCGTGGAAGCGCTCCACGAGCCGTGAGACCAGTTCGTCGGTGCCGCGCTCCGCCTGGAGGGCGGCGGCCTCGTGGTAGTCGAGACCGTAGACGGTGGACGGGTCCTGTGCGAGCCGGTAGCGGGCGCGCAGCAGGTCGAAGAGGCGGTCGGGGCCGTCGTGGACCAGTGGCCGGAAGACCCCCACCCGGTCCACCTGGCGGGTCAGGAGTTCCATGACTCCCAGTTCGACGACCTGGCGGCCGTCCCCGCGATCGGTCCCGGTCACGTACACGCTGCGCGTCACGCGTGCTCTCCCGTTCCTGTTCAGGGTCCGCCCCGCGGCGCGCCGGTCGGGGGATCGTCCCCGTGGCCCGCGGGATGCGTCCCGGTTCGTGTGAAGCACCGGGGGAGTTCGCGCCCCCGGTGTCTGGCGCGTGAATGGCGCGATCCCGTTGGGGTGGCCATGTCCTCTTGACAATACCTCCGGGGATCGTTAATGCGCCCGGGGAAGCCCCGGGGCGTACGGTGGCTACGGGACGGAAGAAAGCCCAGGTGAAAGCGTTTCTGCCGACCTCTGGAGGGGCCTGGGGCGGATACCCCGGTGCCCTCGTGCGAAACGAACAGTGACGCGGTCAACAAGGCGGATGGCCGGTACGTGGCCCCGATCACCCGTGGGAGGATCGGAGGCGCAGGAGGACGCGCCCGAGGACGCGCACGACGACGCGCGCGACGGCGTGCGTCAGGGCGCGCACCGGAGTGCGCACGCAGCGGCGCGCACGAAGGGGTGCGTGCACCAGGCGGGCCCGAGGCGGCACGCGCGGCACCACGAGCGAGCAGGAGACAGAGCACGATGCGTATCGGAGTTCTCACGGCAGGCGGCGACTGCCCCGGCCTGAACGCGGTGATCCGTTCGGTCGTGCACCGCGCCATGACCGGCCACGGCGACGAGGTCATCGGCTTCGAGGACGGGTTCAAGGGGCTGCTCGACGGCCACTACCGGCCCCTCGACCTCAACGAGGTCAGTGGCATCCTCGCGCGCGGCGGCACGATCCTCGGTTCGGCCCGGCTGGAGCGCGGCCGGCTCCGCGAAGCGGCCGAGAACTGTGCCGAGCTGGCCCGCCAGTACGGCATAGACGCCCTCATCCCGATCGGTGGCGAGGGCACGCTGACCGCGGCCCGGCTGCTCTCCGACGCGGGCATGCCGGTCGTCGGCGTACCGAAGACCATCGACAACGACATCCACTCCACGGACCGCACCTTCGGCTTCGACACCGCCGTCACGGTCGCCACGGAGGCCATCGACCGCCTCAAGACCACCGCCGAGTCCCACCAGCGGGTGATGGTCGTCGAGGTCATGGGGCGCCACGCGGGGTGGATCGCGCTGGAGTCCGGGATGGCGGGCGGCGCGCACGGGATCTGTCTGCCGGAGCGGCCCTTCGAGGTCGACAGCCTGGTGAAGATGGTCGAGGAGCGTTTCTCTCGGGGCAAGAAGTTCGCGGTGATCTGTGTCGCCGAGGGCGCGCACCCGGCGGCGGGCTCGATGGAGTACGGCAAGGGCGAGATCGACCAGTTCGGGCACGAGCGGTTCCGCGGGATCGGCAATGTCCTCGCCTCGGAGCTGGAGCGCCGGCTGGGCAAGGAGGCCAGGCCGGTCATCCTGGGCCATGTCCAGCGCGGCGGCACCCCGACGGCGTACGACAGGGTGCTCGCCACCCGGTTCGGCTGGCACGCGGTGGAGGCGGCGCACCGCGGTGAGTTCGGCCGGATGACGGCGCTGCGCGGCACGGCGATCGAGATGGTGCCGCTGGCCGAGGCGGTCACGCAGCTCAAGACGGTGCCGGAGGACCGGATGTTCGAGGCGGAGTCGGTCTTCTAGGGCGGGTTCCGCGGGGCGCGAGGTTCCGGAGAGCGGGTTCCGCGGGGCGCGGGTTCCCAAGGGCACGGGTTCCCAAGGGCGCGGGTTCCGAAGGGCGGGTCAGCCCTTCACCGCGCCGCCGAGGGCGAAGCCGCCGCCCAGCTTGCGTGAGATCAGCAGGTAGAGCGCCAGCACCGGTACCGAGTAGAGCAGGGAGAAGGCCGCGAGCTGCCCGTACAGCACCGATCCGTAGTTGCCGAAGAAGGTGAAGATGGATACGGAGGCGGGCAGTTGCTCCGGGGTGAGCAGCAGCATGAACGGGACGAAGAAGTTCCCCCAGAGCTGGATGAACGTGTAGATCGTCACCACGGTCAGCCCCTGGCCCATCAGCGGCAGCACCACCCGGGTCAGCGTCTGGAGGTTCGACGCCCCGTCCGTCCGCGCGGCCTCCTCCAGCACCACCGGGACACCGTCCATGAAGTTCTTCATCAGCCAGATGGAGAACGGCAGTTGGGAGGTGGCCAGGAACAGCGCGGTGCCGTGCAGGGTGTCGATCAGATCGACCTGCACGAAGAGCCCGTACACCGGCACCATGATCGCGGTGATCGGCAGACAGGTCGTGAACAGGATCGTCAGCAGGAAAGGGCGGTTGAAGCGCGAGCGGTAGCGGGAGAGCGGATACGCGGCGAGCGCCGCGCAGACCACCGTCAGCAGGGTCGCGCTCCCGCAGAGCAGCACGCTGTTGAGCATCGGCGTGAAGGTGATCTCGTCGGTGAGGACCGCGTCGAAGTTCTCCGCCGTCGGCGCGGTGGGCAGGCTCACCCGCAGATCGGCGTCGGTGTCGACGGACGCCAGCACCAGCCAGACCAGGGGCAGCGCGAAGGCCGCCGCCGTCAGCAGCAGGGCCGCGTCGGCGGCCAGCCGGCGCCGGGTACGGGCCGCGAGCGGCGGCCGGCCCGTACGGCGCGCGGGCGCGAGCCCCGTACGCCCCCCGCGCCCGGCACGTGGTGGCCGCATCACACCTCCACCCTCATCAGCCTCAGATAGACCACCGAGAAGAGCGCCCCGACCAGCAGCAGGAGCAGAGCCACCGCCGTGCCGTAGCCGATCAGGCTCTTCAGGAACGCCTGGTCGTACATGAACACCGGCAGGGTCTGGCTGCGGTTGCCGGGGCCGCCGCGCGTCATCGCCCAGATCAGCCCGAAGACGGAGAGCGTGGAGAGGGTGTTGAGCATCAGATTGGTGCCGATGGAGCGCCGGATCATCGGCAGCGTGATGTGCCACAGCCGACGCACCCCGCTCGCGCCGTCGACCTGGGCCGCCTCCGTCACGTCCTGGGGGATCTCGGCGAGCGCCGCCGAGTAGATCAGCATCGAGAACGCCGTGCCGCGCCAGACGTTGGCGAACGACACCGCCAGGATCGGCAGGGTGAACAGCCAGTTCTGGGACGGCAGATGCAGGGTGTCCAAGAGCGCGTTCAGGGTGCCCTCGCGGCGGAAGAACGCGTAGAGCAGGAACGCCGCGACGATCTCGGGCAGCACCCACGCCGTGATCACCAGCGCGCCGGTGACGGTACGGACCGGGCGCGACGCCGCGCGCATCAGCCCCGCGAGCGCCAGCCCCAGGGTGTTCTGGCCCAGGACGGCCGAGACGATCGTGAAGACGAGCGTGAGCAGGACGGCGTTGCGGAACGCGTCGTCCGCGAAGGCCCGGCGGAAGTTCGCGAGCCCCACGAAGTCCGAGGACGACGAGCCCGTCAACTGCGTGTCGGTGAAGGCGATCCACGCGCAGTAGCCGATCGGCCCGGCGAGGAAGAGCAGCAGGAGCACGGTGGCCGGGGCGAGCGGCAGCCACCGCAGCCCGCTCCACCGCCGCCCCTCCCGGGGACCGGGCGGCCGGCCGCCCGCCCGGCCCGGCGCCCCGGCCCGGAGCCCCGCCGTACTCACTCGCCGCTCTCCGCGCCGCCGCCGGCCGTCACCGCGCCGTCCACGATGGTCCGCAACTGTTCGTCGTACGCCTTCGCCGCCTCGGCCGAGGTGGAGTCCCCGGTGGTCACCGACTCCATCGCCTCGCCGATCGCCGTCGACACCTGCGGATAGACGGGCAGCGCGGGCCGGTAGTGGGTGAACTCCACCAGCCCGGTGAAGAACCGGATGCCCGGCATGGACTCCAGATAGCGCGGATCGGCCGCCACGTCCTTCCGTACGGCGATCTGCGCGGCGGCGACATCCCAGGCGACCGCGTTCTCCGCCGTCTGGAGAGTCTTGACGAACTCCCAGGCCAGATCGGGGTTGTTGGCCTTCTGCGGGATCGCCCACGTCCAGCCGCCGGACATCGACACCGCGCCCGGCGCCTGGCCGCGCTGGGTGGGCATCGGCGCCTGCGCCAGCTCCCGCGACCACGCGGGCCACCCCTTCGGCCCTCCGTTGATCCAGTTCTGGCCCATCCAGGAACCGTCCAGCGAGATCGCCAGCTTCCCCTCCGGGAGGAGTTCGGTGGCGACCCGCGTACCGATGTTCGGGTCCAGCGCGTCCGAGACGTCCGGGCCCAGCTTCTCGGCGTACACGGTGCGGACGAAGTCCAGCGCGTCCCGGAACCCCTGGCCGCCCGTCACCCACTTCTTCGCGGCCGGGTCGTAGAGCGGGTCCGCGCCCGTCCCGTACAGCAGCATCTCGAAGCCCTGCATCACCGCGGCCTCGCCGGGGCCCTTGCCCGTGTAGACGTTCAGCGGGACGACGCCGGGGACCTTCTCCTTGACCGTGCGGGCCGCGTCCAGCACTTCCGCCCAGTTCTTCGGCGCCCAGTCGGCGGGCAGCCCGGCCCGCGCGAAGATCTTCTTGTTGAACCAGAGGCCGCGGGTGTCGGTGCCGTCCGGGATGCCGTACGTCTTGCCGTCCTCGGCCTTGGCCGCCGCCTTCGCCGTGTCGACGAACTGGTCCCACGCGTCCCATCGCGCCACGTAGTCGTCCAGCGGACGCAGATACCCCGCCTTGATGTCGGCGTTGATCAGGAAGGTGTCCTCGTAGACCAGGTCCGGGGCGGTCTTCGCGGAGCGCATCATCTGCTGCGCCTTGGTCGCGTAGTCGTTGTCCGGTGCCTGGATCGGGACCAGTTCGACCTTCTTGCCCGGGTGGGCCTTCTCGAACTGCCGCTTCACGTCTTCCAGATGACGGTCCTTGAAGCGGATCTTGTTGTCGGTGGAGCGGTTGTACGCCACCTTCACGGTGTCCGGATCGCTGCCGGAACCACCGCCGCACGCGGTGAGCGAACCGGCCGCGAGGACGGTGGCGAGGACAGAGGCGAGGATGAGCGGGGCGGTGGGGCGCACGGGCACGACCTCCTCATGAGCCACGGCGGGCTGCCCGGCGACCGTAGGACCGGCCCAATCCCAAGGTCAATCCCCGTGCAGGAGGCAGTAGTTGGCTCCCCCCGGCGTGACCCCCGGCGCGATCCCGGTATGACCACCGGCGCGGGGCGGGCCCGGCCGCGCGCTCAGTGGGGCGCGGGCAGCCAGCGGTACTGCAACTCGGGCCGCCCCACCTGTCCGTACTGCGGACTGCGCGCCGCCCGCCCGTTGGTCACCAGATGTTCCAGATAGCGGCGCGCGGTGATCCGCGAGATGCCCACCTCGGTGCCCAGCTCGCTGGCGGTCAGCCCGGTCGCCGACGCGCGCAGCGTCCGGGTCACCGCCTCCAGCGTCGGCGCGCTCAGCCCTTTCGGCAGCGAGGACGGCTGCGGCGCCCGCAGCGCGCCCAGCGCCCGGTCCACCTCCTCCTGGCCGCTGGCCTCGCCCGCCGCCGCGCGGAACTCGGCGTACCGGGTGAGCCGGTCGCGCAGCGTCGCGAAGGTGAAGGGCTTCAGCACGTACTGGACGACACCGAGCGAGACGCCCTCGCGCACCACCGTGAGATCGCGCGCCGAGGTGACCGCGATGACATCCGCGTGGTGCCCGGCGGCGCGCAGGCTGCGCAGCAACTGAAGGCCGTGCCCGTCGGGCAGATACAGGTCGAGCAGGATCAGATCGATCTCGGTGCGGTCCAGCAGCCGTCCCGCCTCCGCGCGCGAGTGGGCGACGCCCGCCACCGCGAAGCCGGGCACCCGGCCCACATAGAGCTGGTGCGCGTCGGCGGCGACCGGGTCGTCCTCGACGACCAGGACCCGGATCGGCGGTCCGGCCGGTCCCGTGGGGGTCGGAGCGCTCACCGGTCCACCTCCGTGGAACCGGACGGGGCACCGGCCGCCGTCCCGTCCGTACGGTCCGGCGACGCGTGTGTACGGTCCGGCGCCCCGTCCGTCCTGCCCGCCGACGTGCGCGCACGGCCCGCCGCCCCGCCCGGACGGTCCGGCCGCGGGCCCAGCGGCAGCCGTACGGTGAACTCCGCGCCGCCCTCCGCGCCGCGCGCCAGCTCCACCGTCCCGCGCGCGCGGTGCACCGCCTGCCGCACCAGACCGAGGCCGAGCCCGCGCCCGGGGCCCCGGGTGGACCAGCCGCGCTGGAACACCTCGTCCCGGTCGTCCGGATCGACCCCCGCCCCGGTGTCCCGTACACCGAGCAGCAGCTCGTCACCGTCCACCAGCGCCGTCACCGTCACCCGCGCGCCCTCGCCGCCCTGCGCCGCGTCCACCGCGTTGTCGATCAGATTGCCCAGGATGGTCACCAGATCACGGGCGGGCAGCGTCGACGGCAGCACCCCGTCGTCGATCCGGCTGTCGTCGGCGAGCACCAGCTCCACGCCCCGCTCGTTCGCCTGCGCCGCCTTGCCCAGCAGCAGCGCGGCGAGCACCGGCTCGGCGACCGCCCCGACGACCTTGTCCGTCAGCTCCTGGGCCAGCTCCAGCTCCGCCGTGGCGAACTCCACCGCCTGCTCCACCCGTCCCAGCTCGATCAGCGACACGACCGTGTGCAGCCGGTTGGCCGCCTCGTGCGCCTGCGAGCGCAGCGCCTGCGTGAATCCGCGCTCCGAGTCCAACTCACCGGACAGCGCCTGGAGTTCCGTGTGATCGCGCAAGGTGATCACCGTACCGCGCTGCTCCCCGCCGACCACCGGGCGCGTATTGACCACGACGATCCGGTCCGCGGTCATGTGCACCTCGTCCACCCGGGGCTCGGAGGCGAGCAGCGCGCCCGTCAGCGGCGCGGGCAGCCCCAGCTCCGCGACGGGGCGGCCCACCGCGGACTCGTCGAGCCCCAGCAGCTCCCGCCCGCCGTCGTTCATCAGCGCGATCCGGCGTCCGCCGTCCAGCATCAGCAGCCCCTCGCGCACCGCGTGCAGCGCGGCCTGGTGGTAGTCGTGCATCGCGCTCAGCTCCGCCGCGTTCATCCCGTGGGTGTGCCGGCGCAGCCGCGCGTTGATCACGTACGTACCGAGTCCGCCGAGCGCCAGCGCCGCCCCCGCCGCCAGCGCCAACACCTTGACCTGCTGCGTCACCTCGCTGGAGATCCGCTGCACGGTGATCCCGACGCTGACCAGACCGGTGATCCGGCCGTCGTCCAGCACCGGCACCACCGCCCGTACGGAGGGGCCGAGCGTGCCCGTGTACGTCTCCGTGAACGTCCTGCCGTGCAGCGCGGGCGCCGTACGGCCCAGGAAGCGCTGGCCGATCTGCCCGGGATCGGGGTGCGTCCAGCGGATGCCCTTCGGGTTCATGATCGTGATGAAGTCGATGCCGGTGTCGTGCCGGACCCGCTCCGCGTACGGCTGGAGCGCGGCGCTCGGATCCGGGGTCCGGATGGCCTCCCGTACCGACGGAGAGTCCGCCAGCGCGTGCGCGGTGGCCAGAACCTGCTTGCGTGCGGTCTCGTCCGCATGGGTACGGCTGGTCACGTAGGCGAAGAACGAGCACCCCACGACGACGGCCGCGACCAGCACGACCTGCATCGCGAAGAGCTGCGCGGCGAGACTGCGGGGGCGGGGCAGATGCATGAAACAAGAATGCCTGGCCTGATTCATATGAACGAAATGAACGTAAGGGTGACCGGTGTCACACGGTGGTGGATAGTCACCGGGACCCCTCGGACAGGGACGGGGGAATCGCAGGGACGAGTCAAGGAGGACCCGTGGCCGCAGCAAAGCGGGACCGTACCCACTTTCTGTACATAGCGGTGATCGCAGCCGTACTGCTCGGCATCACGGTGGGCTTCGCGGCTCCCGGGGTGGCCGTCGAGCTGAAGCCGCTCGGTACCGGCTTCGTCAACCTCATCAAGATGATGATCTCGCCGGTCATTTTCTGCACCATCGTGCTGGGCGTCGGATCCGTCAGGAAGGCCGCCAAGGTCGGCGCCGTCGGCGGACTCGCACTCGGCTACTTCATGCTGATGTCCACCGCCGCGCTCGGCATCGGACTGCTGGTCGGCAACATCCTCCAGCCCGGCGCGGGTCTCCACATCACGGAGGCCAACAAGGGCGCGGGCGCGGCCCAGGCCGAAGGCGCGAGCGAGTCCACCGCGGACTTCCTCCTCAGCATCATCCCGAAGACGATGGTCTCGTCCTTCACCGAGGGCTCGGTCCTCCAGACCCTGCTGATCGCCCTGCTCGCGGGCTTCGCGATCCAGGCGATGGGCAAGTCGGGCGAGCCGATCCTGCGCGGGATCGGGCACATCCAGCGCCTGGTCTTCCGGATCCTCGCCATGATCATGTGGGCCGCTCCGGTCGGTGCCTTCGGCGCCATCGCCGCCGTGGTCGGCGAGACGGGCATCGACGCGCTGAAGTCGCTCGCGATGATCATGATCGGCTTCTACGTCACCTGTGCGCTCTTCGTCTTCCTCGTCCTCGGCGCGCTGCTGCGCCTGGTCGCGGGCATGAACATCTTCTCGCTGCTCAAGTACCTGGGCCGTGAGTTCCTGCTGATCCTCTCCACCTCCTCCTCCGAGTCGGCGCTGCCGCGTCTCATCGCGAAGATGGAGCACCTGGGTGTCAGCAAGCCCGTCGTCGGTATCACCGTGCCGACCGGCTACTCCTTCAACCTCGACGGCACCGCCATCTACCTGACGATGTCCTCGCTCTTCATCGCCGAGGCGATGGGCGACCCGCTGTCGATCGGGGAGCAGGTCTCGCTGCTGCTCTTCATGATCATCGCGTCGAAGGGCGCGGCGGGTGTCACCGGCGCGGGTCTGGCGACCCTGGCCGGCGGACTCCAGTCGCACCGCCCCGAGCTGGTCGACGGCGTCGGCCTGATCGTCGGCATCGACCGCTTCATGAGCGAGGCGCGCGCGATGACGAACTTCGCGGGCAACGCGGTCGCCACCGTACTGATCGGTACGTGGACGAAGGAGATCGACAAGGCCCAGGTCGCCGAGGTCCTGGCGGGCAACCGGCCGTTCGACGAGAAGACGCTCGTGGACGACGGCCACGGTGGCGGCCACGACGACGCGGACGGCGACGGCACGGCCGGGGACGCCGCGTCGAAGGCCCCCGCGCCGCGCGACGGCGAGAAGGCGGGCGTCTGAGACCCGTCCGACAGCGGAACCTCGGCCGGGGGCACCCCCCACTCACCACCGACCCCGGCCGCGCGAAATTCCCGCCCGGTAGGGGAGGCCCTACGTAGCGGGCGGGCGCCTGGTCAACCGTGGGCAACGGGGGGGGGGGCGGGGGGGGCCCCAACCCCCCGCACACTCGGCCGCCGGGCGTCACAA
>NZ_JBHZDA010000013.1:63348-70594 GCF_042755665.1 Streptomyces sp. NPDC059142 | reverse complement strand
GCCCGCCCCCCCGCGCCGCCGGGCCCCCCCGCCGCCCCCCCCCCCCCCCCCTCCGCTGTCCTCCCGTGCTCAGCGAGGTGCGGGCAGGGCGGCGCCGAACGCCCAGGCCACATGGCCGTCGGGGCGTACGAGCGCCCTGCGGACGCCGGACCAGCCGGGGTGGGCGGAGACGAGGCGGGCGCGGTACGTGACGGTGCCGGACGGCAGGACGGGCACGCCCTCCCCATCGGCGGCCCCCTCCCCATCGGCGGCCCCCGGTCCGCCCTCCGTGAGGTCGAGCAGGACGTGCCGGCCCTCGCGCAGCAGCGTGAAGAGGCCGACCTCCTCGGCCGCCCCCTCGGCGCCCGTACCGTCCGGGTCGAGCGCCAGATCGGGGGCGCGGCGCCCGGTCAGCGGGTGCGCGGCTCCGCCCGGAGCGGGCGGATAGGCCACGGCCAGCCCGGACAGCCGCTCGGCGAGATCCTTCGAGAAGGCCGGTACGGACGCGATCCGCCCCCCGATGAACGCGCGCAGCGCCTGCCCCTCGGCCGAGAACGCCGTCATCAGCGCGGTCTGCGCCCGGGTGCTCTCCAGCAGCTCGGCCCCGACCGGGTGCCGCTCGTCGTGGTAGCTGTCCAGCAGGCCCGCGGACGCCGTGCCCCGTACGGTCGCGGCCAGCTTCCACCCCAGGTTGGTGGCGTCCTGGAGGCCCACGTTGAGCCCCACCCCACCGGCCGGGAAGTGCATGTGCGCGGCGTCGCCCGCGAGCAGCACCCGCCCCGCCCGGTAGCGCGCGGCCTGCCGGGTCGCGTTGCCGAACCGGGAGAGCCAGACCGGGTCGCGCATCCCGAAGTCCCGCCCGATGATCCCCGTGACCGTGGCCCGCAGCTCCTCCAGCGTGGGCTCGCCCGGTGGCGTGGTCCCGATGCCCTCCGGGGCGACCCCGACGAAGCGGTGCACCCCGCCGGGGAGCCGTACGGCGAGCATTCCGCCCCGGGGTCCCGACACGCTGAGGCCCACCTCCGCGGGCGGGTCGTCCAGCACCACGTCGCCGAGCCAGCCCCACACGTTGGCGTCGCTGCCGGGGAAGTCGATGCCCGCGGCGTCGCGCACCGTACTGCGGGTGCCGTCGCAGCCGACGACGTACGACGCCTCCAGCGCGTAGGGGCCGTCGGGCCCCGTCACCCGCACGGTCACCCGGCCCGCGTCCGCCTCCTGGGCGAGCCCCGTCACCTGGTGGCCACGGAGGATCCGCGCCCCGGCGGCGCGTGCGTGCGCCTCCAGCAGCTCCTCCGTACGGGTCTGGGGGATGGCCAGGGTGAACGGGAACGGGGTCTCCAGGGCCGAGAAGTCCATCAGCTCCGTCAGCCCGCCGAAGTGACCGCGCGGGATCCGTACCCCTTCCGCGAGGAAGGGCTCCGCGGCCCCGCGGAAGGCCAGGTTCTCGATGGTGCGCGGATGGACGGTGAGCGCCCTGGAGTGCGGGCCCCTGACCTTCCGCGCCTCCAGCACGGTGACGGACACGCCGCCGAGCCGCAGCTCCGCCGCCAGCCACAGCCCGACCGGGCCGCCACCGACGACGATCACCTCTTCCTCGGTCCCTGCACGGTTCCCCATGGTTCCCCTCGCTTCCTGGTCACTGACCAATAGCCTCGTGACGAGTAGACTAGGTCAGTGACCAAAAAGCAACCGGGCGATCCCCACCGGACCCGGCTCGACCCCGCCGCCGTGGCGGACGCCGCACTGGAACTGCTCGCGGAGAAGGGCGCCGACGCGGTCTCGGTGCGCGCGGTCGCCGACCGGCTGGGCGTCCGCATGAACACCGTGCTCTGGCATGTGAAGACCAAGGCCGGACTGCTGGAGCTGATGGCGGACGCGATCGTCGCGGGAATCTCCCTGGAGGGGCTGCCGGAGGCCGCGGAGGACCGGGTGCGCGAGCTGACCGTCCGCTACCGCCGCGCGCTGCTCGCCCACCGCGACGGGGCCGCCGTCGTGGCCGGCACGTACGCGGCGGAGCCCGCGACGCTGCGCAGCGCCGAGGCGATGGTCGCGGCGCTGCGCGCGAGCGGGCTCCCGGAGCGCGAGGCGGTCTGGGCCTGTTTCACCCTCGTCTACTACGTGCTCGGGCTGACGCAGGAGGAGCAGGCGGCCCCGGACGGGATCCCCGCCCGCCTCGCGCGGTCGCTCGCGAGCGGGGAGTACCCCGAGCTGAGCCGGGGCGTGCCGCACCTGACGGAGACGACCTTCGACGAGCGCTTCTCCTACGGGCTGGAGCTGATCCTGGGCTCACTGATGGCGGGGCGGCGGGCCGGGGGATAGCCCCGCGCCCGGCCGACCGCCGGGCCGCCCGTCCGCCGGGCCGCCCGTTCGCCGGGTGGCCCGTTCGCCGGGTCGCCGGGCCGGGCCCGCGCCCGCCGGGCGGTCGGCTACCAGGTCACCGGCAGCGTGTGCGGGAAGCGCCGGATGGTCTCCGTGTCCCATGTCAGGTCCTCGGCCCGCGCCGCCAGCCGCAGCTCGGGGAAGCGCGCCAGCAGCCCCGCGAACGTCGCCTCCAGCTCCACCATCGCCAGCGGGGCCGCGATGCAGCGGTGGCCGCCCCACCCGAACGTCATGTGCGGGGTCGCCGGGCGGTCCGGATCGATGACGTCCGGCTCGGGGAACCGCTTCGGGTCGCGGTTGGCCGTCAGATATGCGACCTGGACGTAGTCGCCCGCCTTGATCGTCACCCCGCCCAGCTCCACGTCCTCCAGCGCGATGCGCGGCAGACCGACGCCCTTGCGGAACGGGATGTAGCGGAGCAGCTCATCCAGCAGCCGGGACAGGCTCTCCGCGCCGGCGCGCGCCCGCTCCATCAGCTCGGGGCGGGTGAGCAGCAGGAAGGCGATGTTGCTGATCTGGCACGTCGCCGTGTCGTGGCCGCTCAGCATCAGGGTCATCGACATGACCGCGAGGTCCTGGTCGTCGAAGACGTCGTCGCCGTCCTTCGCGGTGGCCAGGGCGCTGATCAGGTCGTCCCCCGGAGCGCGTCGCCGCTCGGTGACGAGACCGCTGAAGTACGCGCGCAGCTCCCGCTTGGCGTCGGCGGCGTCCTGCCCCTTCTCGGCCGACGTCGACAGCAGGCTGTGGGCGTGCCGCTGCATGGCCGGCCGGTCGGCGGGCGCGATCCCGAGCAGTGAGCAGATGGTCCGCTGCGGAAGCTCGTCCGACAGGTGGCGCACCAGATCGGCGGGCGGCCCCTGCTCGGCCATGGCGTCGAGCAGCTCGTCCACGACGGCCTCGACGGCGGGCCGCATCCGGTCCACCTCGCTCTTCGTGAACGCCTGGGAGGCCAGCCGGCGCAGCCGGGTCGACCGGGGCGGGTCCAGCACGTTGAGCGATTCGGCGAAGACCATCGGCTCCGGGGTCATCCTCGGATAGTTGCGCCCCACCACACCGGCTCTGCTGAGCCGCTGATCCGTCGTCACCTGCCGCACCTCGTCGAAGTCGGTGACGAGCCAGGCTTCGTCGTCTCCGTACGGCAGCCGGATCCGGGTGACGGGCCCCCGGCTCATCAGCTCCGCGAGCGAGGGATCGAACTCCAGGCCCTCGCTGAAGTCGAACGGGCAGGTCGGGGTCGTACCGGTCGTACCGGTCTCGGTCATCACGTACTCCAGCACGGGCGCGTCGGTGTTCTGAGGGGGTTCACGGAACGGGGGATACGTACCTCCGGCCCGCCGGGGATATGCCTGCTATGGGGCTAATTGGCTATGAGTCGCCGTCCTCATATTTTTGCGGTATCGGCAAGTATGTTTGCCGGACTATCGGGCGAGGATGGACCATCTCCGGTGAACGGAGGTAGTGCACATATGACTGAGCCACACACCACGACCGAGCCGCGGCGCACGACCGCGCGGCCCGGCGGGAACGAGCGACACGGACGGAACGAGGGACAGGACGGGAACGAGGGGCAGGTCCGGAGCGAGGGACGGGAGGAAGGGGCCCCGCGGGCACGGCGGTACGAAGTCGTGGTCGTCGGGGGAGGCGCCGCGGGACTGAGCGGCGCCCTGACCCTGGCCCGCGCGCGCCGCTCCGTGCTGGTGATCGATTCGGGCCGTCCGCGCAACGCCCCCGCGTCCCACATCCACAACTACCTGGGGCGCGAGGGGACGGACCCGGCGCGGCTGCTGGCCCTGGGCCGGGAGGAGGCGACGTCGTACGGCGCCGAGATCCTGGCGGGCGAGGTCGTCACGGCCGAACGCCTCCCGGCCGGGGGAGGGTTCCGTGTCGTCCTCGCCGACGGCACCGCGGTCGAGGCGGACCGGCTGCTGGTGACCACCGGGCTGGTGGACGAGCTGCCTTCCGTTCGGGGACTGGCCGAGCGGTGGGGGCGCGACGTCCTGCACTGCCCGTACTGCCACGGCTGGGAGGTCCGCGACCAGCCGGTCGGCGTTCTCGCCACCGGCCCGCTCGCCGTCCACCAGGCGCTGATGTGGCGTCAGTGGAGCGATGACGTGACCCTGTTCCTGCACACCGGGCCGCACCCCACCGACGAGGAGTACGAGCGGCTCGCGGCCCGCGGTGTCGCCGTGGTCGAGGGCGAGGTGGTCGCCCTGGAGGTGACCGGCGACCACCTCACCGGCGTGACCCTGGCCGGCGGCCGGGTCATCCCCCGCACCGCCCTGGTGGCCGGGCCGCGCTTCACCGCGCGCGCGGACTTCCTCCAGGGGCTCGGCCTGGACGCGGCCGACCAGGAGATGGCCGGAGAGGTGATCGGTGCCACCGTGCCCTCCGACGCGTCCGGCGCGACCTCGGTACCGGGCGTGTGGGTGGCCGGGAACGTCACCGGCATGGCCGAGACCGTCATCGGGGCCGCAGCGGCGGCCGTACGCGCGGCATCGGCGCTCAACGCCGACCTGATCGCCGAGGAGACGGACCGCGCGGTCGCGGAGCGCGGGGCCCTCGCACCGAGCGCGTGACGGCCCGTACCCCCTGCCTGCCCCTTCTTCCCGCGCCCGTTCTTCCCCCGCCCGTTTCCCGTCCCTTCTTCCCACCCTTCCTTTCTTCCCGTCCTTTCCAGCGGTGACGATCCAGAGGAGCCACACCTATGCAGGACCATCACACCATCGCCCCGGGCCGGTCCCACGAGGAGTTCTGGGACAGCCGCTACGAGGGCGCCGAGCGCATCTGGAGCGGCAGGCCCAACGCCGTCCTGGTCCGTGAGACCACCGGTCTGACACCCGGCCGCGCCCTGGACCTGGGGTGCGGCGAAGGGGCCGACGCGGTCTGGCTCGCGGAGCGCGGCTGGGACGTCACGGCCACCGACATCTCCCGCGTCGCGCTGGGCCGCGCCGCCCGGCACGCGGCGGACGCGGGGGTGGCCGACCGGGTCGACTGGCAGTGGCACGACCTCTCGGCGACCTTCCCCGAGGGCGGCTTCGACCTCGTCTCGGCCCAGTTCCTGCACGCGCCCACCGCCGACTTCCCCCGCGCACGGATCCTGCGCTCCGCCGCGGCGGCCGTGGCCCCGGGCGGCACGCTGCTGATCGTCGGCCACGCGGGCTTCCCGTCCTGGGAGCAGAACCCGCCGACCCATGTCCACCTCCCCACCTCCGACGAGGTCCTGGCCTCCCTCGAACTCCCCGAAGGCCGGTGGGAGGTGGTGCTCAGCGAGGAGTACGAACGCGTCCAGGCCGGCCCGGACGGCGAGCCCGGCACCCGTACGGACAACGTCCTCAGGCTCCACCGGCGGAGCGGATCCACCGCCTGAACCACCGGCCCCCGGCCATCGGCGGGCGCCTGGCGAGTAGGTGCCAACTCCCCCTCCGGGAGGCCCGGCCCTGCTTCAATTCAGGAGCGACACGGCAGCGACACGGCGGCGACATGCCTCCGCTGCGTGTCGCTGCTGAATGTCTCTTCCGACGGTGTGTGAGGGGAGTGGCGGGGGATGCCGGGACCGCAGCACAGCCGCGGGGGCAGGCACCGGGACGGCGACGACGGGGACGACACGAACGAGGACAGCCTCCCCGGGCAGCCGTACGAGCCGCTCCCGCCGCCCTCCCCGGACGGCGGACCACCACCGGGCGACGGGAAACACCGCAAGTGACCCTCGGCACCGGCCGGGCGAGCCGCCCCGGCCAGGAGAGCCGCGCCCACCACACACTGGTGCGGTACCTCCGCGAGACGGGAGTGCTGACGTCCGACTGGGCCGAGGCGTTCCGGGCCGTGCCCCGCGCCCGGTTCCTGCCGGACCTCTTCTGGGCGTACGACATGGAGACCGGCCGCAGCCGCCCCCTCTGCCGGAGTACGGACGCCGGTGGCTGGGAGCGGGCCGCGTACGACGATGTGCCGCTGGTCGTCCAGTGGGACGACGGGCGGCACACGGGCGTCGAACCGGGGCGCGTCGGGACCAGTTCGGCGACCATGCCGTCCGTCGTGGCCGCCATGCTCGGTGACCTGGCGGTGGCCGACGGGATGCGGGTGCTGGAGATCGGCACCGGCACCGGCTGGAACGCGGGGCTCCTCGCTCACCGCCTGGGCGCGGGCAGGGTCGTCAGCGTCGAGATCGACCCCGCCGTCGCCGCCCGCGCCACCGACGCGCTGCACCGGACCGGACCCGGCCCCGGGGCGGTCGAGGTGGCCGAGGGCGACGGCCGGGCCGGGCACCCCGGCCGGGCACCGTACGACCGGGTGATCGTCACCGCGGGCGCACGGGCCGTCTCCCCGCACTGGACGGCACAGACCCGCCCCGGCGGGATCGTCCTCGCCCCCTGGGGCACCCACTACAGCAACCAGGACGCCCTCGTCCGGCTCACCGTCGGACCCGACGGGCGTGCGAGCGGCCCGTTCCTGCGCATGGTCGAGTTCATGAAGCTCCGCGACCAGCGCCTCGACTGGAGCCGGTTCAGACACCACGTCCAGGAGTTCCCCGGCGACGCGGAGGAGTCCCGTACCACCGTCACCCTCCCCGAGCCGGGCGGCCGGTACGCGACCTCCGCCTTCGTCGTGGGACTCTGCGTGCCGGACTGCGCCCATGTCGTCAACCGCTCCGCCGACGGCACCGCGCGGGCCTGGTTCCTCGACCTCCGCAGCCGCTCATGGGCGGCCGTCACCCTCGGCTGCGACACCGGTCCCGGTGGCGACACCGGCCTCTCCACCGAAACCCCCTTCGGCGCCGTGCCCCCGTCGGGGGGGGGGGGGCGCGGGGCGGGAGGGGTGGGGGGGGCGGGCGCGGGGCGGGGAGCGGGGGGGCGCGCCCCGCGGCCGGGGGGGGGGGGGGCGGTGAGGGCAG
>NZ_JBHZDA010000013.1:0-63338 GCF_042755665.1 Streptomyces sp. NPDC059142 | reverse complement strand
GGGCGGGGCGCGTCTCTCTCACGGTTTGGGCGTCGGTCTGGGGGGGGCGGGGCGCGGGCGCCCCCCCCCGGGGCCCCACGACCGGGGCAGGCCCGCGCTCGGCCGGTTCGGGCTGACCGTCGAACGCGACGGCAGGACCCGCCCCTGGCTGGACGACCCGTCAGACGTACTCCCGTCCGCCGTCCCGCGCCACTGACACCCCGGCGGCGGTACGGCGCCGGGCCACCACCCGCGCCACGATCACCCCCGCGCCCGCCGTGACGAGCGCCAGGGCCACCAGCGCCGCGCTCACCCACACCGGCGCGCGGAAACCTCGACCCGCCGCGATGACGAGCCCGCCGCACCACGGCCCGGCGGCGGCGCCCACGTTGAGGGCCGCCGTCGCGAACCCGCCCGCCAGCGTCGGCGCACCCGTCGCCGCGTACAGCGCCCGCGCGACCAGGGTGGAGCCCACCGCGAACGACAGCGTCCCCTGGACGAGGACGAGCACCGTCAACGCCACCGGGCTCCCCGCCGTCACCGCGAGCACGACCCAGCCGGCCATCAGCGCGAGCCCGCCCGCCACCAGGAACGGCACCGGCCGGGCATCCGCGACCCGGCCCCCGACGGTGACCCCGACGAACGAGCCCACCCCGAACAGCGCCAGCACCACGGGCACCCACCCGGCGCCGAGCCCGGTGACGGAGGTGACCAGAGGGGACAGATAGGTGAACGTGCAGAACGTGGCACCGTTCACCAGAGCGCCCAGCACCAGCGTGACCAGCAGCCGAGGCTCCCGCAGCGACCGCAGCTCGGCCCACGCGCCGACACCCCCGACACTCCCGACACCCCCGGCACCGGTACCGGAAGCGGCACCGGACGACGGCACGGCCCGCAGGATCGCGAGGACGGCCGGCACCGACACCAGGGCCACCGCCCAGAACGCCGAGCGCCACCCCCACATCTGCCCCAGCACCGCGCCCGCCGGCACGCCCACGACACACGCGATGGTCACACCCCCGAGCAGCGCCGAAGTGGCCCGACCCGTCTTCGTACGGTCGACCATCCCGACCGCCGTCACCAGCGCCACCGCCAGGAACCCGGCATTGGCCAGCGCCCCGACGACCCGCGTGACGAGCAGCACCGCATAGCTCGCGGTGAGCGCCCCGACGACATGGACGACCAGGAAGGTCACCAGGAAGAGCAGCAGCGCGCGCCGCCGCGACCAGCGGCGGCTCACCACCGCCATCAACGGCGCACCGACCACCATCCCCACGGCGAACGCCGAGGTCAGCGAGCCGGCGGCCGGAAGGGACACCTGGAGATCGCGCGCGATGTCCGGCCCGAGGCCGGAGAGCATGAACTCGGACGTCCCTTGGGCGAAAACCGCCAGTCCGAGCAGGTAGAGAGCGAAAGGCACAGCAGGACTCCGTCACCACATCGTGGAAAGCGTGGACATGACCGCACGTCGGCACACACCCGCCGAGGAACGGCGGATGCGCGGAGGCCCGGCGAATCCGGTGAGGTGGGGTGGGGAGATGCGGGAGCCGCGAAAGCACCCGTACGCACGCATCGGTACGGATGTACCGGTGTACGGGGCACAGGGAGGCGCGCCGGCACCACGGCCGGGCACATGCGGACTCGCCACCGGACGGCCGGTGGCTAGAGTCTTGACGCCTCAGGGCTGGACATGACGGCACCGTAACCAGCACACGTGCCCCACGTCCACCTCGTTCGGGACGGGTGACGGCGCGGCGGCACCGCCGGGTGGTCCAATGGGCGTCCGGGACCATCGGGAAAGGTGAGTGGTGCGCGTGCGGGCCGTGGTGTTCGAGGAGTTCGGGCGGCTGCCCGAGGTACGGAACGTCCCCGACCCGGAGCCCGCGCCCGCCGGTGTGGTCGTACGGGTCGAGGCGACCGGGCTGTGCCGCAGCGACTGGCACGGCTGGATGGGCCACGACGACGGCATCGCCCTGCCCCATGTGCCCGGCCATGAACTCGCCGGGCGCGTGGTGGCGGTGGGGGCGTCCGTCGCCGACTGGCGCGTGGGCGACCGGGTCACGGTCCCCTTCGTCTGCGCCTGCGGTACGTGCGCCGCCTGCGCCGCCGGTGACCAGCAGGTCTGCGAGCGCCAGGAGCAGCCGGGGTTCACCTACTGGGGATCGTTCGCGGAGTACGTCGCCGTGCCCCGCGCGGACATCAACCTCGTCGCCGTCCCCGACACCCTGGAGTACGCCACGGCCGCGGCCCTCGGCTGCCGCTTCGCCACCGCCTACCGCGCCGTCGTCACCCAGGGCCGCACCCGCCCCGGCGAATGGGTCGCGGTCCACGGCTGCGGCGGGGTCGGCCTCTCCGCCGTGATGATCGCCGCGGCGACGGGCGCCCGCGTGGTCGCCGTCGATGTCTCCCCGGGCGCACTGGAGCTGGCCAGGAAGTTCGGCGCCTCGGTGTGCGTGAACGCGGCATCGGTCCCCGATACGGCGTCGGCGGTACGCGAGGCCACCGGCGGCGGCACGCATGTCTCCCTCGACACCCTCGGCTCACCGGCGACCTGCGCCGCGTCCGTGGCGGGCCTGCGCACCCGGGGGAGGCACGTCCAGGTCGGCCTGCTCCCCGCGGACCGTACGCCCATCCCCATGGGCCCGGTCGTCGCCCGCGAACTCGAAATCCTCGGCAGCCACGGCATGGCCGCGCACGCCTACCCGGAGATGATGCGCCAGATCGACGCGGGCACGCTCCGCCCCGACCTGCTGGTCTCCACATCCATCCCGCTGGACGCGGCCCCGGCGGCGCTGGCCGCGCTGAGCGAAGGATCGGCGGCGGGCATCACCGTCATCACCCCGCACACCCCGCCGGACGGACCCAGGGCATAGCCGGGGCGAACGCCTGAACACCCCTGGGCGGGGCGCCTCCGGCCAAGGCGCCGCATTGTCAGTGGCGCCCTCTACGGTCTGGTCATGACTCCTGAAACGCGGGACGCGTTACGCCCGTTCCATGACGAGGCGATCGCGCGCGGCATACCCGAGGACGACGTGGAACGCTGGCTGGGCACCGCTCGCCCCTGCCTCGCGCTGGCGCAGTGCGGGGCCGACGGAGACGACGGAGGAGGCCCGGTCGTCGGGCGGTTCGGCGGGCCGCTGCTGCTTCCCGCCGATGTCCCGGACCCCGCGCACCCCTTCGTGGCCTCCATCGACCTCGCGGCCCTGCCCGCCGACGCCTCGGGCCTGCCGCTGCCCCCGGACGGCCATCTGCTGTTCTTCGCCTTCCCCGAGCTTCGCTCCTCCTACGAGAGCGAGGGCAGCGTGGTGTACGTCCCCGCGGGCACCGCCGTGACGGAACGGGACAGGAACGCCTGGAACTCCCTCGACTTCGATGACGAGGCGGCGATGTTCGAGGCGTTCCCCCAAGGCCCGCTGCGAGCGCTGCCCGGCGTGTCGCTGCCCTACCACCACTCGGTCGACATCCCCGAGGAGCCGTGGAGCGAGCCGCTTCCGGGGCATCCCCGCGCCGAAGAACTCGCCGAGGTCTGGGAGGACACCCATGACGCCATCGCCCCTGCGAGTTCTTTCCGGATCGGAGGATACGCATGTGACGAGGGCGTCTACACCGACCCGATCGGGATCGCCGCACTCCGTGCCGGGCAAGCGGCGGAGGCGGGCCTGGGCGACGGACCCGTCTCGGGTGACGTGTCGGACTGGGTGCTCCTGGCCGACTGGTACGCCGGCATGGACGTCCAGGGCTGGGAGAGCGCCACGGTCCACTGGGCGATCCAGCGCGAGGACCTGGCCGCGTGGCGCTTCCACCGGGTGTTCACCTCGGTTTTCTGGAACCCCTGATCAGGCCCGGCCCTTCCGGTGCAGCGCGAGGAAGGCGTGCGCTGTCGTGGCGAGGGCGAGCATCAGCTCGTAGAGGTGGAGCGGCGGTGTGTCGGCGGTGAACCGTCTGCCGAGTTCGAGCAGCTTGTAGGCGTCGCCGTGCAGTTGCCGTACGGCGGGTGTGTCGGCGGCGCCCCGGTACTCGCGCACGAGCAGTTCCAGGTGGCCGCGCAGAAGGAACACGGTGGCGTCCACCCATTCCCGCCCGGGGAGCACGACCCTCTGCTCAAGCGCCTCGTTCACGGTGCGGGAGATCGCCGCCACGTCGATCGGGTACGCCTCCGGGTCGCCGGTGGCCGGCCGTTCCTGGAGCCGCCACCGGCTCAGCGCGGCACGCAGTCGCCGCAGTGTGTTCGCGTCGGACGTGAAGCGCGGATCGGGGCGGTTGTGCCAATGGGTGCCGGGGGTACGGGGCGTGAGCGTCATCCGGCCGCCACCTCCCGCGTGGCGACGGTGCACCACGTACACGACCCGCGTCTGCCCCAGGCCCGCGCCAGCTCGGCCACCAGGAACATCCCCCGCCCGCTCTCCTCGTCGGGGCCGGGCAGCCGCACGGCGACGGGGGCGGGGGAGTGGTCGTCCACCTCGATCAGCACGACGCCGGTCCGGTCGTACGACAGCGAGAACCGCACCAGCTCCGCCGTCCCGTGCACCACGGCGTTGGTGACGATCTCGCTGACCAGGAGCTGTACGGTCGCGACCGCGTCGCCGCCGATGTCGTCCTGGCGGAGCACCGTCCCCGCGATGCGCCGCATATGGGCGACGCGGTGGGGGTGGGCGCGGAAGGTGAGGCTCAGCCGCAGAGCGTCCCGTATCCCGACGGAGGTAACGGGAGGGGGAGTTGTGCTCTGGGTGGAGGGAGGCATCGAGAGTCCTTACGGTCGAACCTTCGGGGTGCCGTCGCAGCATGGAGTGTGCTCACGTTGTGGAGTGAACTGGCTGCGCTGCGTGAGTGGCGGGTATAGCCTCGCATCGTGGCGGCAGCCTCGAAAGTGGGCCGGTGGAATTGCGCGACCAAGTTTCTTTGTGAGTTTCTGTCTGCGCAGCGGTCGTTCACCAGGCGACGGACGCTTCTGCCAAATCGTAGAAATTTTCGTTGGATAGCGTTCGGAGAGGACCAGAGGCGATGACGGTCAGGCAGCCAGCGAGTCCCACCCTGTGTCGACTGCAACTGGGCAATGAGCTGCGTCAGATCCGGCTCAGGAAAGGGTTGACGTCAACTCAGGTCGTCAAGAAGCTCATTTGGAGCCCGTCCAAGCTGACCCGGCTGGAGACGGGGGAGAACGCGACGGTCGAGCCTGCGGACGTCATGGCGTTGTGCCAGATCTACGAGGTTGATGAGGAGACCGCCAAGCAGCTCGAACAGTACGCGGCAGTTACGAAGACGAAACGGGACTGGTGGCAGTCGCCTGAGTATCGCCCGGTCATCGGTCCCGGTCCCAAGGCGATTCACGGGCTGGAGTCCTCGGCCGCGTCACTCCACGCGTACAACTCCGAGTGGGTTCCCGGCCTGTTCCAAACTCCGGAGTACATTCGCACATTGCATCGACATTCCCACGGTCACTCCTCCGAGGAGGACATCGAGTGCATGGTCGAGTTGAGGCAGAAGCGTCAGAAGGTTCTCCGGCAAGAGGTGCCTCTGAAGTTTGCCGTCGTCGTCAACGAAGCTGTGCTGCTGCGGCAAGTGGGGGGACGGGTGGTCATGAAGGCGCAGCTTGCCCGAATGATCGAGGAAGCCTCCGCTCCCAACATTGACCTTCAGGTGGTTCCGTTCAAGGCGGGTCACTACCGAGCGATGAACGGGCCGTTCACGATCATTCGCTTCCGGGAGGAATCGGCGGTCAAGCCGATCGTGTACCTGGAAAACCTGGCTGACCACTGGGTACTGCGGCGCTCGCCGGATGTGGAGATGTACGAGGAGGCGTTCAATGAACTGCGAGCCTTGGCGCCGGGACCGCAGGAGTCCCTGAACCTGATCACGAAAGCGATGAAGGAGCTTTGATTACTGTGACGATCACGCCTCACTCGTTGGCTAGCGTTGACTGGTTCACGTCGAGTTACAGCAATGACACGGTCGCCGGCGACTGCGTCGAAGGCGCCCACCTCCCCGGTGGCCGTATGGCCGTGCGTGACTCCAAGAACCCCCACGGCCCCGCCTTCGTCTTCACCGGCCCCGCCTGGGCCGCCTTCGTCGGGGCTGTCGGGGCCCGGTCGTAGGTCACGGCCACCCTTCGGCCGGGTGCCGTTGTCTCGTATGCTCCCCGCCATGAGCGACGGGGCGGGCGGCAGACGGGTCATCGACGGGCGGTTCGAGCTGGAGGCGCGGCTCGGCGGGGGCGGGATGGGGACCGTGTGGCGGGCGCGGGATCTCGTGCTGGACCGGGTCGTCGCGCTGAAGGAGGTCCGCCCGCTCGATCCCGCGCTCGCCGAGTACGACCCCGAGGCCGCGTATCTGCTGCGGGCCCGGGTGTTGCGGGAGGCCCGTGCTCTGGCGCGGGTCAGCCATCCCAATGTCGTGACCATTCACCATGTCGTCGACGGTGACGCCTACCCGTACCCCTGGCTGGTGATGGAGCTGGTCACCGGCGGGACGCTCCACGACCGGCTGGCCCGGGGGCCGATGGAGCCGGTCGAGGCGGCGGCGCTGGGGCGGGAGGTGCTGGCCGCGTTGCGGGCGGCGCACGGGGCGGGGATCCAGCACCGCGATGTGAAGCCCGCGAACGTTCTGCTGCGGCCGGACGGCCGGCCCGTTCTCACCGACTTCGGGATCGCCGCCATCCGCGAGGCGACCGCACTGACCGCGACCGGGTCCATCATCGGCACCCCCGACTACATGGCGCCCGAGCGGATCAGCGGGGACGACGGCGGGCCCGGATCCGACCTGTGGTCGCTGGCGATGATGCTGTACGTGGCCGTGGAGGGGCGGCATCCGTTGCGGAGGGGGTCGACGCTGGCCACCCTCGCCGCCGTACTCAAGGAGCCGCTTCCGCCGGCGACCAAGGCAGGGCCGCTGGCCGCCGTCCTCGACGCCGTGCTCGTCCGGGACCCGGCCGCGCGGCCCGACGCGGAGACCGTGGACGGCATGCTGGCGGCCGTGGCGCGCGGGGTGGTGGGCGCGGGCGCCGGGGCCGCCCCGGGAGCGACGGAGCCGGGGCCGCCGGAGCCGGGGACGACGAAGCGCGGGACGCCGGAGCCCGGGACGACGTCGTACCGTCTGGCGCCGCCCGGGGCCGTTCCGCGTACCACCGTGCCGGACGGCGACGTACCGCCCCCGGCCGGCGGGCGGTCCCGGGTGGCGCGCCGGGTCGCGATCGGCGCCTCGCTCGCCGGTACGGCGCTGGCCGTGGTCCTCCTGTGGACGCTGCTACCCGACCTGGGCGACCTGACCCGGTGGAACGTGCCCGACTCCGGCGCGCAGTCCGGGACCTCGGGGGTCTCGGGGCCGTCTTCGGGGCCGTCGTCGGGGTCGCCGGAGGCGGGGCGGGATCTGCTGACGCCGGCCGGGATCCGTACCGCGGTCAAGGCGCTCAAGGCGGAGATGGGCACCGACCGGGTGGGCAGCTTCTCCGTGTACGCGGACTTCGTCGCCGCGCACGGCATGGTCAAGGGGAGCGACACGCGGTACGACTCGTACACGTACCGCGTGGACGAGGGGGTCACCAAGGGCCCGAGCAGCGGGACGCTCATCGGCGG
This sequence comes from Streptomyces sp. NPDC059142, assembly GCF_042755665.1. Lineage (NCBI taxonomy): Bacteria > Bacillati > Actinomycetota > Actinomycetes > Kitasatosporales > Streptomycetaceae > Streptomyces > Streptomyces sp. NPDC059142. The sequence continues at coordinate 55,791 of NZ_JBHZDA010000013.1, read as the reverse complement.
CCAACTGCCGGTGAGCATGGACGCGTTCGACTGGGACGCGGTGCCCGCGCTGCTGAAGCGGGCGGCGGAGGACCTGAACGTCGACAAGCCGACCTCGCGCTATCTCCTGGTCAGACAGCCGAACGCGCTCCTCGGCTCGTCGGAGGGGATGACCCTCTACCTCACGAACGCGTACGGCGCCGGCTATCTGGAGGCCGACAGCAACGGCAAGGTCGTCAAGGTGAACCCGGCGCGGTCCTGACCCCCGGGCGGCGGGCTCCGGTGCGGCCGGGTCAGGTGCGGGAGACGTCGGCGGACCAGGAGGCGAGGAGGCGCAGCCGTTCGTCGGTGGGGGAGCCGACCTCGGCGGTCCAGACGACCATCTGCTGATCCGGGTCGGTGGTGGCGGTCAACGTGTCCCACTCCAGGGAGAGTTCGCCGACGACCGGATGCTGGAGCACCTTCACACCGACGCTCAGGGTGGCGACGTGGCGCGCGGCCCACCACTGGCGGAAGTCCGCGTCCTGGACGGACAGTTCACCGACGAGGGCGGTGAGCCGGGGATCGTCCGGATATTTCACCGCCTCCATGCGCAATTGCGCGACGCAGGTGCGTGCGACGCTTTTCCAGTCGGCGTACAGCGTGCGCATCGCGGGGTCGGTGAAGAGAATGCGGACGTAATTGCGGTGCTTCTCCGGTACGGCGGAGAAATCCGTGACCAGCGCCGCCGCGAGTGGATTCCAGGCGATGACGTCCATGCGCCGGCCCATCACGACGGCCGGTGTCACGGTGAGGTCGTCCAGAACCCTGCGCAATTGCGGCTGCACCTTTTGCAGGGCACGGCGGCGGGGCCTCGCGGTCTCCTTCCCCGCCAGACCGAACAGATAGCGGCGCTGGTCCTCGTCGAGGTGCAGCGCCTCGGCCACCGCGCTCAGTACGGACGCCGAGGCGGGCATACGGCCCTGCTCCAGCCGGGTGTAGTAGTCCGTGGAGATCGCCGCGAGCCGGGCGACCTCCTCCCTGCGCAGCCCGGCCACCCTGCGTGGGCCCGCGCTCTCGGGCAGGCCCACGGCGCGCGGGCTCAGCTCGGCCCGGCGGGCCTTGAGGAACTCGCCCAGCTCGTTGAGATGCGGTGTCGGACTCATGCCCCCAGTGTGACAGTGAGCGCCCTTCGTGTGAGGGGGAGAAAACCCTCCCAGGATGTTCCTCTCCCAGGAGGGAATTCTCCTCTCCACGGCGGCGCGCGCGAGTGCGAGCCTGGGAGCGGAACACGTGGAGATCTGTCGTACGACCGGCCGACCGGTGGAATGGACGCCGGTGGAAGGACGCCGCCGAATGGGCGGCTCCGAAAGGCCGACGTGGAATCCGGAGCGGAATCCGGAGCGGAATCCGGGACGGAGTCCGACGGGGAATCCGGGACGGAGAAGAGGTCTCCCGTGGGAAGGCGCCGGGCGGGAGGGCACCGACGAGGTGCCGCCGCCCGCGACAGGACGAGAGGAACGGCGCGAGATGAAGTTCGTGGAACAGCAGGCCAGCGGCAAGGGACCGGAGGAGTGGTTCACCGGGGATGTGTGGTTCGACGCCCTGTACGCGGGCACCGAACCCTCCCGGATGCGCGTCAACATGGTGCGCTTCGCGCCCGGTGCCCGGACCGCCTGGCACCACCACGCCGTGGGCCAGACCCTGCACGTCGTCGCCGGGGTGGCCCTGATCGGCACCCGTGACGGCACGGTCTTCGAGGCACGCCCCGGCGAGACGGTCGCCTGCCCGCCCGGCGAGGACCACTGGCACGGCGCCACCGAGGACCGCTTCATGGAGCACCTGGCGCTGTGGGAGGCCCCCGCCCCCGGTGACGACCGGCCGGAGACCACCTGGCTGGAGAAGACCACCGACGCGCAGTACACCGGCCCGCGCACCCGCTCCCACTGAGCCCCGTGGCCCTTCCGGCACGCCCGCCCCGTACGACACATGGAGGAGACCGTTCATGCCGTCCACGACGACCGCCCTGTTCGGCCGCGCGGCTCCCGCCGTCGCCGACGGGCGGATACGCCCGGTGGTCGGCGCCACCCTCCCCTTCGACACCGCCGCCGAGGCCGCCGGACGCCTCCGCTCCCACCGGGCCCGCGGAAAGACCGTCCTCACCGTTCCCTGAACACGCGGACCCCGGCACCCCCCCCAAGAACTTCGGGCCACGGGCCACGAGCCACGGGCCGAGAGCCACGAGCCACGAGAAGAAAGCGAGACGTCCCCATGCGGGCCACCTTCATGTACAAAGCCGGCGACGTACGCGTCCAGGACGCCCCCGACCCGGTCATCGAGCAGCCCACCGACGCGATCGTGCGGATCGTACGGTCCTGCGTGTGCGGCAGCGACCTGCACCCGTACCACACCATGACGGCCGCCGACGGGCCCGCGCCCATGGGACACGAGTTCCTCGGCACCGTCGAGGAGGTCGGCTCCGAGGTGACCGGCCTCCACCGGGGCGACCTGGTCGTCTCGCCCTTCGCGTACGCCGACAACACCTGCGAGCTGTGCCGCGAGGGCCTGCACACCTCCTGCCCGAAGGGCGGCTTCTTCGCCGCCGGGATCGGCGGCTGCCAGGCCGAGGCCGTCCGCGTCCCCCAGGCCCAGGGCACCCTGGTCAAGCTCCCCAAGGGGGTCGACGAGGCGCTGCTGCCCGGTCTGCTGACGCTCGCGGACGTCTACGGCACCGGGTACCACGCCGCCCACCAGGCCCGGGTGCGGGACGGCGACACCGTCACCGTCATCGGGGACGGCGCCGTCGGACTGCTCGCCGTCCTGTCCGCCAAGCAGCTCGGCGCCGAACGGATCATCCTCATGGGCCGCCACAAGAGCCGTACCGACCTCGGACGCTTCTTCGGCGCCACCGATGTCGTCGCGGAGCGCGGCGAGGAGGGCATCGCCAAGGTCCGCGAACTGACCGGCGGCCAGGGCAGCCGCGCCGTGCTCGAAGCCGTGGGCCACATGCCCGCGTACGAGATGGCGATCGGCGCCGTCCGCCCCGGCGGCGTCATCAGCCGCGTCGGCGTGCCGCAGTACGAGGACGCCCCGGTCGGGTTCGGCAGCCTCTTCGGCCCGAACGTCACCCTGACCGGGGGCCCGGCCCCCGTACGCGCCTACATCGACGAGCTGCTGCCCGCCGTCCTGGACGGCACGGTCGAACCCGGCCGTGTCTTCGACCGCACCGTCACCCTGGAGGAGACCCCCGAGGGATACCGCGCCATGGACCAGCGCGAGGCGCTGAAGGTCCTCGTCACCCCCTGACCGGTCACCGCTCGGGGACCGGTCAGGGACCGGTCGGGGGAGAGCGTGCGGGGGACGGTGACGGGGACAGGGGCGGGGACGGTTCGCTTCCGTTCCCGCCCCCGCCCCGTCCGTCCCGCGCGGTGGCGGGTCAGCCGAACGGGATCCGTACCACCGACTGGTTGCCGATGCCGAGCGTGCTCGCGCCGTTGCCGATGGCGTTCCACACCTCGACGCGCACCTTGCCGTTGACCAGGTTGCCGTGCGATCCGGTGGCCGACTTCAGCCCCTTCGCCTGGGTGTAGTGCTCGTACCCGGCGACGGGGTCGGTCGCGAAGTACTGGTACGTCTCCGTACGGTCCCAGACGCCGTCGCCCGTACGGTCGTAACTCACCCTCACCTGCGAGCCGTTGGCGACCGACGTGCCCGCGTCCACGAAGAGGTCGAACTGGGTGGCGCCGCCGTTGTACGTCCGTGTGATGGCGCCGGAGGTGAAGACCTGCGGATTGTTCACCGTGCCGTCGTGGTTGGCGCCGCCCGCCGAGGCGATCGTGGCCGTGGCGGCGGAGCCGGTGGAGTCGCCGAGGCCGCCGCCCGTCCGCGCGTACAGCGTGGAGGAGCCGGTGGGGGGATCGGTGGGCGGGTCGGTGGGCGGTGTGCTGCCGCCGCTGGTCCACACGGCCACGTAGTCGACCAGCATCGGGTGGCCGGGGACGGTCGCGGCGGTCGGCGTCTGCCCGCCGAGCGCGTCGGGGAAGGCGCCGCCGATCGCGACGTTCAGCAGGATGAAGTACCCGGCGTGGTCGGTCATGTTGGACCAGGTCGTGGCGTCCATCTGGTTCTGGCCGACGGAGTGGAAGAGCTGGTCGTCCACGTACCAGCGCAGTTGGTTCGGGGTGGACGAGCGGTCCCACTCGAAGCGGTACGTGTGGAACGCGGACTGGCAACTCGACCCGGGGCAGGCCCTGCTGGCGCCGAGCCCCGTCGTCTCGTTGCAGGGGCCGCCCGGGTTCACCCCGCAGTGCAGCACGCCCCAGACCGAGTTGAGGCCGTTGACGTTCTCCATGATGTCGAACTCACCGGTGGCCGGCCAGTTCCAGTAGTTGCCCCGGTACGGGGAGCCGAGCGCCCAGAACGCGGGCCAGTAGCCGAGCGCGGCGCTGCCCGTCACGTTGGGCATCTGGATGCGGCCCTCCATGCGCAGCGTGCCGCCCGCCGGAGCCTTGAAGTCGGCGCGCTTGGTCTCGATCCTGGCCGAGGTCCAGTTGCCCGCGCCGTCCCGCAGCGGGGTGATCCGGAGGTTGCCGCTGCCGTCGAGGCTGAGGTTGCCGGCGTTCGCGGTGTAGTTCTGGATCTCGCCGGTGCCCCAGTTGCCGGGCCCGCCGGGGTAGCTGTGACCGGTGTCGATCTGCCAGTTGGTGGCGGAGGGCGAGGCACCGGCCGCGCCGTTGAAGTCGTCGCTCCACTGGAGGGTCCAGCCGGGCGCGGGCGGGATCGCCCCCTGCGCGGGGCCGGCGCCGGTGACCCCGACGAAGCCCGCGAGGGCGACGACGAAGGCGATGAGCGCGGCGAGGACGGGCGTGCGGGACGTGCGTCTTACGTTGCTCGTGCTCAAGGAACACCTCCGGTACGGATGGTGCTGGGGATGGTTCGGGCGGGGTCGCCACGAGGGATGAGAGCGCTCTCAGTGCTGTCAGTACGTCTTGTAGCGGCGCCCCGGCTGCTCGTCAATGGACCGGACCCGTCCCCGTCCCCTCCCTGTCCGGTTCAGGGCGTTGCCTTGACGTCGGCGTCAAGGATTACGGTCGGCGTCATGCGCATCGGTGAGCTGGCGAGGCGGGCCGGGACCACCACCCGGGCCCTGCGGTACTACGAGTCGCGCGGGCTGCTGCCCGCCCGGCGTGCGGTGAACGGCTATCGCGCGTACGACGAGAGCGATCTGCGGCTCCTGCGGCAGATCAGGACGCTCCAGGACTCCGGGTTCGATCTGGAGGAGACGCGGCCGTTCGTCGAGTGCCTGCGCGCCGGACATCCGGCCGGGGACTCCTGCCCCGCCTCGCTCGACGTCTACCGGCGCAAGCTGACCGAGCTGGACGGTCTGATCGACCAGCTCGTCTCCGTACGGGCCCAGGTGGGCGAACAGCTCGCGCGCGCCGAGGCGTTCCGGGCGGAGACGGAGCCGCTGTGCGCGATGACGACCGTACCCGTGGACGAAAAAAGGGGACAGGGATGATCGAGATCGAGGGCGTCGAGTCCGTGACCGACGCGGACTTCGACGAGCGGGTCCTGGGGGAGGCGAGCCTGCCGGTCCTGGTGGAGTTCACCGCCGACTGGTGCCCGCCGTGCCGCCAGATCGCGCCGGTCCTCGGCGCCGTGGCGGCGGAGGAGCGCGGCCGGATCAGGATCGTCCAGCTCGATGTGGACGGCAATCCGGCGACGACGGCGCGGTACGGCGTCCTCGCGATGCCGACGCTGATGGTCTTCCGCGCGGGCGAGCCGGTGAAGTCGATGGTCGGCGCCCGCGCGAAGCGCACGCTGCTGCGGGAGCTGGAGGACGTCCTCCCGCCGGTCGCCCACCGGAGCTGACGGGGACGAGGGGGAGCCGGGGCCGACGGGCGCGGGAGCCGACGGGAGCCGGGGTCGACGGACGCGGGGCGTGGGGCGCGGGAGTTGACGGCGTCGCGCGGCCGGGCCCCGGAGGCGGGGCGGCCGGCCGCGCAGGTGCCGGGCTCACATGGCGGGCGGGATGGCTCCGGAACTCATCATCTCGATCAGATCCTCCATCTCGTCGCCCTGCTGGTCGCCGTAGGCCGCCCGCAGGTCGCGTTCGGCCTTGACCGAGTCGGCGGCGGACGCCGGGTTGGAGATGAGCAGGCCCTTCGGCAGTGGCCTGCCGGTCATGGCCTCCCACACGTCGGAGGCGAAGCTGGCGCAGTTGTACATCGTGAGGTTGTACTTGGCGTCCTTCCTGGCGAACGCCGCCCGGTACCCCTCAAGCACCTGCTCGAACCCCACGCTCGCGGTCTTCTGCTCCTTGTCGCCCCCGTGCTTGTCGGGGCAGACGATCTCCCCCGGCACGCTGAGGACCGGGGAGGGCGTCTGCGGATAGAACCCGAACTCCGTCGAGTCGCCGAGCGGGGAGGTGACTTCGAGCCAGACGTGACCCACCTCGCCGTCGTCGCGGAACTCCCTGCTCGTCCAGGACGTGCCGGGGTCGATCTTCGCCTTGACGGTCCACTTCTTGTCCTGGGCGTCCGGCGAGATCATGCCCTTCCTGATCACCGTCCGCAGCGCCCTGAGGCTCTTGTGGTACGGCAGTTGGGCTTCCTGCTCGGGCGTCGGCGCGTTGACGGCGGGGTTCGTCACCGTCTCCGCCTCGGATTCCGACTCGGACTCCGTGTCGGATTCGAACACCGAGCGCAGCTCAGGAGCCGGGGCCGGGGCCGGGGCCTGCGCCTGTCCCGGGCCTCCCGCCGTCTCCGTGGGCACCCGCTGGACCGCCGGCCCCTCGGCGGGGCCGCGTCCGTCGCGCAGCATCTGTACCGCGACGGCGTTGCCGGCGGTGGACTGGACGAAGGACAGGGCGGCCGGATCGGACGGCACCGTGCGCGGGCCGGTCTGCGACTCCGGGGACAGGGCACGGCCGGGCGCCCGGACAGGTACACGTCCTCCGTGCCGTCCGTCGCGCTGTGCTTCTTCGTGGGTGTGCCTCGGAGCTCTCATCCCGCCACACCCTTACCGACGGGCGGCGTCCGGGGGAACGGTCGCCCGTACCTCTCCGAGGGCAAGCCCTCTGCCCGAAGGGACGCCCCTTTTTCCCGTGTCGGGACGGTGCGATCCCAGGGAGATTAATTCATGGTTACGAGGCCCGAGTTGAACTGTACGAGCCTTGACGTGCGTCGACGGCACCCTCCACACTCTTCCTCGTGAACGGTCAGGAATCCACAGGAACGGGCATTCGCCGTGCTGCCCGCTGAGCGACATCGCCGTATCTGTGAGGCGTTGCGCGCCCAGCGGATCGTCTCCACGGAGGACTTCTCCCGCATGCTGGACGTCTCCCAGGAGACCGTCCGCCGCGATCTGGTCACCCTCGAACGCCGGGGCCTGCTGGTGCGGGTGCACGGCGGGGCGACCAACACCGCGGGCGGGTTCGGCGAGGAAGCGCCGTTCGACGAGCGGTCCGGGATGGACCGGCAGGCCAAGGTGGCCATCGGGGCCGCCGCGGCGGCGCTGATACGTCCGGGCCAGACCGTGGTGATCGACATCGGCACGACGGCGGTGGAGGTGGCCCGCGCGCTCCCCGCCGACCATCGCGGCATCGTCGCCACCTGTTCGCTGCTGGTGGCCGCCGAACTGGCCGGCCGCCCGCATGTCGAGGTCCTGGTCAGCGGCGGCCGTCTGCGCTCGGGCGATCTCGCCTGCTCCAACGCGCAGGCGCTGGCGTTCTTCGCGGACATCCGCGCCGATGTGGCGTTCCTCGGCTCCGGCGGGGTGGACGCCTCGGCCGGGCTGACGGACTTCCACCTCGACGAGGTGGCCACGCGGCGGGTGATGCTCGCCAACACCGTGCGCTCGTACATCCTCGCGGACTCCAGCAAGTTCGGCCGTGTGGCGCCGTACCGCGTCTGCGGTCTGGAGGACGTCGACGGGCTGATCACCGACACCCGCCCCTCGCCGACGCTGGAGTCGGGCATGGAGCGCTCCGGTGGTGTGGTCGTCGTCGCCTAGTGCGGAACGCGCGAGCGCGCACCCGCGGGGAACGCGGGCACGCGGGGAGACCGCGCCGAGCGCCTACGGGGAGCCGTGCCGAGCGCCCGCGGACCCCCCGAACACCTGTGGAAAAGCGGTCAGGTGACGCGGCTACGTCACCTGACCATGACCGAAATCCCCACCTATCAACGTAAAGGAGTCGATCGTGCCCCAGTCTTCCACACCGGCGGAAAATGCGGCGGTGTCCCCTCTCACCCCCGGCACATCCACAAGAACTGACGGAAACGCGTCCGCCCCGGTTGCGTCGTCCGGGGACCCGGCCACCGCCGCCGCGGTCGCCGCGGCGTCCGCCGCGGACGGCCATGCCACCGGCTACAAGCCGCAGTTCGCCCGTACGCTCAGCCGCTTCGAGTCGTTCGCCGTCGCCTTCTCCTTCATCTCCATCACCACCGGCCTCTTCACCACCTACGGCACGGTGCTGGGCTCGGCGGGCCCCGCCGGCATCTGGACCTGGCCCCTGGTCACCCTCGGCACGGTCCTCGTCGCCCTCGTGTACGGGATGCTCGCCAGCCGTATCCCGATCTCCGGCTACAGCTACCAGTGGGCCAGCCGGCTCGCCTCGCCCGTGCTGGGCTGGTGGTTCGGCTGGGTGTCGTTCGCGTTCCTCGCGATCGTCGTCGTGGCCGTCGACTACGGGCTGACGCAGGTCGCGCTCTTCCCGCTGCTCGACATCACGTACACGGCGACGGGCGGCGCCATCGGCACCGTCATCGTCCTGCTCCTCCAGATGTCCCTGATCATCTGGTCGACGCCCATCACCACCAAGGTCAACAACATGGCGGTGGGCGCCGAGGTGATCGCCATGGTCGGGCTGACCGTGCTGATCGCGGGCGCCGTCCTCTTCTTCGGCAAGGGCGACTGGAGCAACCTCGGCTCGTACGGCACGATCCCGGCGGACGGGTACTACGGCTTCCTCGGCCCGTTCATGCTCTCCGCGCTGCTCGGCGCCTTCACCCTGGTGGGCTGGGAGTCCGCCGCCAACCTCGCCGAGGAGACGCACAACCCGAAGAAGGTCGTCCCGCAGGCCATGGTCCGCGCCATCCTGCTCAGCGGCGGCATCGGCATGCTCTTCCTCATCGTGATCACCGCGGGCGTCGGCGACAACGTCGCCGCGCTCACCGCCGACTCGGCGCCCGTCGCCTCCATCATCGAGTCGACCGTCGGCAGCGCCGTGGCCACCGCCATGCTGGTCGTCGTCTGCATCGCCATCTTCGCCTGCGGCCTGGTCATCATGGTGAGCAACAGCCGTCTCGTGCACTCCATGGCCCGTGACGGACGCCTGCCGTTCTCCGAGACGCTGAGCCAGGTGCCGCGTCCCACCGGCGGCCCGACGTGGGCCACCCTCACCGTCGCCCTCGCGTCCATCGCCATCGTCGCGGTCTTCTCCGGCAACGCCGACGCGCTGCCGCAGCTCCTCGGCGCGGGCACGCTGATGCCCGCCATCCTGTACGCGGGAACGGTCACCCTCTTCATCTTCACCCGCCGCAAGTACACCCCCGCCCCGGACGACTTCCAGCTCGGCAAGTGGGAGAAGCCCGTCGTCGCGGGCGCGGTGATCTGGCTCGTCCTGGAACTCTGCATCTTCATGATCCCGTCCGACTTCCGGGGCGCCCAGCAGTACGCCCTGGCCACCCTGGTGGTCGGCGGCCTGCTCTTCGCGTCGGTCTGGTTCACCCGCCGCGAGAAGCTGGTGCAGCAGCCCAGCCTGGACGGCGAGGGGCTGATCGGCGACGAACTGCCCGCGGACGGCGGCGCGAAGCCCGCCACGGAGGCCGACTCGCTGTGACCGTGCTCGCCATCGATCAGGGGACGTCGGGGACCAAGGCCCTCGTCGTCGACCCGGCGGACGGTGTCGTCGCCGTCGCCGAGGTGCCCGTCACCCCCGTCCACCTGCCCGGTGGCGGCGTGGAGCAGGACCCCGAGCAGCTTCTGGCCTCCGTCCTGGAAGCCGGCCGTCAGGCCGTCGACCAGGCCGGGGGCCGCCCCCTGCGGGCCGTCGCCCTCGCCAACCAGGGCGAGACGGTACTCGCCTGGGACCGGCGCACCGGACGGCCCCTCTCCCCGGCCATCGTCTGGCAGGACCGCAGGTCGGAACCGCTCTGCACGGAACTCGCCGACGCCAAGGAGTGGGTGGCGCACCGGACGGGGCTGGTCCTCGACCCGTACTTCTCCGCCCCCAAGATGGCCTGGCTGCGGGCCAACCTGACCAGGGACGGGGTGGTCACCACCACCGACACCTGGCTGGTGCACCAGCTCACCGGCGCCTTCGTCACCGACGCGTCGACCGCCAGCCGCTCGCTGCTGCTCTCGATCGACTCCGTCGACTGGGACCCGGAGCTGACCGCGCTGTTCGGACTCGACGGGGAGGAGCTGCCCCGTATCGCCGCGTGCGACGAGATCGTCGGTACGACCGACGCGTTCGGCGGGCAGCGGCTGCCGCTCGCCGGGCTGATCGTCGACCAGCAGGCCGCCCTCTTCGCGGAGGGCTGCCTCACCCCGGCCACCGCCAAGTGCACCTACGGCACCGGCGCCTTCCTCCTCGCGCACACCGGCGACACCGCGCTCCGCTCCACCTCGGGACTCACCTCGTCCGTGGCGTGGCGGGCGCGCGGCGAGACCCCGTACTGCGTGGACGGGCAGGTCTACACCGCCGCCTCCGCCGTGCGCTGGCTCCAGGACCTCGGCTTCGTGTCGACCGCCGCCGATCTCGACCGGGTGGCGGCGAGCGACGCGGAGGGCGTCCTGTGCGTACCGGCCCTCGCCGGGCTCGCCGCCCCCTGGTGGCGCCCCGACGCCACCGCCTCGCTCACCGGTATGACACTCTCGACCCGGCGGGAACACCTCGTCACCGCCGTCCTCCAGGGCATCGCCGCCCAGGTCGCCGAGGTGGCCGGGCTGGTCGCCGCCGATCTGGGTGCACCGCTGACCCGGCTGCGCGCCGACGGCGGACTCACCCGGTGCAGGACACTGATGCAGGCACAGGCCGACCTCGCCCGGATGCCCGTCGACGTCTACTCGTCACCGCACGCCACGGCGCTCGGCGCGGCGGCGATGGCGCGGCTGGCGGTCGAGCCGGGGCTGAGCCTCGAACAGGCGGTACCGGAGTGGACGCCCGGCACCACCTACGAACCCCGCTGGTCCGAGGACCGGGCACAGGAGTTCCGCGCCCGCTGGCTGGCGGCGGTGGACGCGACTGTGCCGCCGGCCGCAGGAGGAACCGTATGACCGACGACACCAGACCACCGGCCGGCACCCCCTACGACGTCGCCGTCATCGGCGCCGGGGTCGTGGGCTCCGCCATCGCCCGCGAACTGGCCGGGCACGCGCTCTCCGTGGCGCTGCTCGACGCCCGCGACGACGTCGGCGACGGCACCAGCAAGGCCAACACGGCCATCCTCCACACGGGGTTCGACGCCAAACCGGGCACCCTCGAATCCCGTCTGGTCCGGCGCGGCTACACCCTGCTGTCCGCGTACGCCGAAGCCACCGGCATCCCCGTCGAACGCACCGGGGCGCTCCTCGTCGCCTGGACGCGGGAGGAGCTGGACGCCCTCCCCGGGCTGCGCGAGAAGGCCGTCGCCAACGGGTACGAGCACTGCGAACCCGTCACCGCCGAGGAGGTCTACCGCCAGGTCCCGGCGCTCGGACCCGGCGCGCTGGGCGGCCTCACCGTCCCCGACGAGTCGATCATCTGCACATGGACCACCACCCTGGCGCTGGCCACCGACGCCCTGGCGCGCGGCGCGCGGGTGCTCCTCGGCCACCGGGTGGAGTCCGTACGGCAGAACGCGGCCGACCCCGACGCGCCCGGCGGTACGGGACCCACGACCACGCTGCTCACCTCGCGCGGCCCCGTCACCGCCCGCTGGGTGGTCAACGCGGCCGGTCTGGGCGCGGACGTCCTCGACGGGCTCTTCGGCCACCGGCGGTTCACCGTCACCCCGCGCCGCGGCGAACTCCTCGTCTACGACAAGCTGGCCAGGCCGCTCGCGGACCGTATCGTGCTGCCGGTGCCCAGCAAGGTCGGCAAGGGCGTGCTGATCAGCCCCACCATCTACGGCAACGTCATGCTCGGCCCCACCGCCGAGGACCTGACCGACCGCACCGACACCGGAACCTCCGAGTCCGGCTTCGCCTTCCTCCTCGACAAGGGCGCCCGGCTGATGCCCACGCTCCTGGAGGAGGAGGTGACGGCCTCGTACGCGGGGCTGCGCGCCGCCATCGACCACGGGGACTATCTGATCGAGCCCGACCAGGACCGGCGCTATCTGCTGGTCGGCGGGATCCGCTCCACCGGTCTCACCGCGTCCCTGGCCATCGCCGAACATGTACGGGGAGTCCTCGGCGGGGCCGGTCTGGCCCTGGAGCCGCGCACCGATCTGCCGGGACCGCCCGCCATGCCCAACCTGGGCGAGGCGTTCACCCGGCCGTACCAGGACGCGGCGCTCATCGCCGAGGACAGCGCGTACGGACGCGTCGTCTGCTTCTGCGAGCGGGTGACCGAGGGCGAGATCAGGGACGCCTTCCTCTCCCCGCTGCCGCCCGCCGGACTCGACGGGCTGCGCCGCCGCACCCGTGTGATGAACGGGCGCTGCCAGGGCTTCTACTGCGGGGCGCGGACGGAGGCCCTGCTCGCCGGGCGCGGCGCCGCCGAGCCGGGCGCCGGGTGCGCCACGCGGCAGCCGTCGGAGCAGTCGCAGTCGCGGCAGCCGTCGCAGCAGTCGGAGCCGCGGGAGCCGTCGGAGTCGCGGACCCCGGACCGCCCGGCACAGGAGCGGCCGGCGCAGGCCCCGGCCGCGCAGGACCAGGAGACCTCCACATGACCACGCCCCTCCCCGGCACCGGTGCCCCCGAGGCCCGGCCGGCCGCCGCCACCGTGCTCACCCCCGACGTCGTGATCGTCGGCGCGGGCCCGGCCGGGCTCACCGCTGCCGCAGAACTCGCCCCGCACCTGCGCGGCGGCGTCCTCGTCCTGGACCGCGAACCGGACGCCGGCGGCATCCCCCGCCACAGCGACCACACCGGTTACGGCGTCCGCGACCTCAAGCGGTGTGTCACCGGCCCCGCGTACGCCCGTACGCTCGTCGGCCGCGCCCAGCTCGCCGGGGCGACGATCCGCACCGAGGCCACCGTCACCGGCTGGGCGGGCGACCGCTCGCTCGATGTCACCACGCCCCAGGGGCGGGTACGGGTCGACGCCCGCGCCGTCGTCCTCGCCACCGGCGCCCGGGAGCGGCCCCGCTCCGCGCGGCTGATCCCCGGCGACCGGCCCGCCGGCGTCCACACCACCGGACAGCTCCAGAACCTCGTCCATCTGCACCACCGCGAGGTCGGACGGCGCGCCGTCGTGGTCGGCGCGGAGCTGGTGAGCTGGTCCGCCGTGCTCACCCTGCGCGAGGCGGGCTGCCGTACGGAGCTGATGACGACCGCGTACCCGGTCCCCGACTCGTACGCCGCGTTCCATCTGCCGGGCCGGGCGCTGCTGGGGGTCCCGGTGGCGACCGGCACCCGCGTCACCCGGATCATCGGCCACGGCAGGCTGCGGGCCGTGGAGATCGAGGAGATCGCCACCGGCCGGCGCCGCACCGTCGAGTGCGACACCCTGATCCTCACCGGCGACTGGATCCCCGACCACGAACTCGCGCGCTCCGCCGGGCTCGACATCGACCCGGGGACGAAGGGGCCGCTGGTGGACACCGCGCTGCGGACCAGCCGCGCCGGGGTGTTCGCCGCCGGGAACCTGCTCCACCCGGTCGACACGGCGGACATCGCCGCGCTGGACGGGCGGCACGCCGCACGGCAGGTACGGCTCTGGCTGGACGGCCTGGTCCCCGCCGCCGTCACCGTGCCGATCGTCGCCGACGAGCCGTTCCGCTGGGTGGCCCCCGGGCTGCTGCGGGTCGGCGACCCGGCGCCGCCGCGCGGGCGTCTGCTGCTCTGGACGGACCGGCTGGTCCGCGCGCCCCGGGTGACGGTCCGCCAGGGCTCCCGGATCCTCAACCGGCGGACGGTGCCGTGGCCGGCGGCGCCGGGGCGGGTCTTCCGTGTGCCGTGGAATCTGCTGCGCGGTATCGACCCGAAGAAAGGGCCCGTACGCATCGGGCTGTGAATTCGGTTCCATCGCCCTCTCCACCGGGAAAGTCCGCTTGCCGACTTTCCCGGTGGAGAGGGAATTCCCCGGGCGGACCGCGCGGTCCTACTTGCTCAGCACGTTCGCTCCCACGATGAGGAACCCGAGCAGCATGTCCACCCCGCCTGCCCGGCAGGACGAGGCCCACCCGCGCCCCGCGGCGCGCGCCGCCCACAGCCCCCACCCGAAGAGCGCGACCGTGTTGATGAGCAGCGCGGCGTCGATCGCGGCGTCCTCGCTCCACCAGCCCCCGTACGCGCCGAGCAGCACGGCCACCGTCGGCACCACGGCGGCCACCAGCGGCCACTCGGTCAGCACCGAGCGCGCGGTGCTGGTGGTGACCGTGGTCTCGCCGGCCGTACGGTGCGCGATCGCGTGCGCGTAGCCGTGCGCCGCCGCCGAGGCGAGGGCGGCCAGCAGCACCCACACCGCGTCGTACCCGGGATCGGGCCGCCCGCTGTCGTGGTCCAGCGCCGCCACCAGCACGCTGGCCAGCACGGTGCCGTACACCCCGCCGAAGAGCAGGCGTTGCAGGGGCTCCTGGCGGCGGCGGGGAGGCGGAGGGAAGGAAGCGCTGGACACGGGGCCGCCTCTCGGAGGAGTGAGGAGGGGTGGGAGCGGGGCGGCGTACGGTGACGCACCGCGCGATCACCCGCTCCGGAGATGTAACCCCATGCGGCGCCGCCCGCCGGTCAGGCGCTCCCGCCGGGGCGTGCGCCGACGGCACCTCACCGGGGCGCCGGCGCCCCGCCCGCGGGCCGGCCGGGTCCGGCGCGGGAGCGGCCGGGAAGCCGCCCGGCACAGGAAATGCGGCATAAAAAATACCCCGCTACCGAATTGACGGCCGGGGTGCGACTCTGGGTATATTGATTGTTTCCGTATCTCGCGCATCAACATGCGGGAGCGGGAAATCAATTCATCAAGGGTTAGCGTATCGGACAGGGGCTGAATTGTCAACCGAGGAATCATCCGAGGAATTGCGGAACGAGCAGCAATTCGTTTCCCTCCTCTACGACCGGCTCGACGCTCTGAGGGAGCAGGCCGAATCGTCGATGGACGCGTCGGTGGGGCAGGTCAGCACCGTACGGCAGGCCAGGGTCGAGCGGGACGTCAGCGTCGCGGAGTACGCCGGCCGTCTGTCCACGCTGAACGCCGTGGAGTCCGGACTGTGTTTCGGCCGGATCGACCTCCACGGCCGGTCCTCCGAGGGCGAGGGAGAGGGTACGGACGCGGAGCCGGGCGGGGACGCGGGGACCCGCGACACCGTGACCCACCACATCGGGCGCATCGGCATGCGCCGCGACGACTCCGAGCGGACCCCGCTGCTGATCGACTGGCGGGCCCCCGTGGCGCGCCCCTTCTACCTCGCCACCGGCCACACCCCGATGGGGCTGCGCCGCCGGCGCCACATCACCACCCAGGGGCGCACGGTCACCGCGCTCCACGACGAGATCATGGATCTCAGCGACACCACCCGCACCGGGTACGAGGACCCGGACGGCGACGCCGTCCTCCTCTCGGCGCTCAACTCCGCGCGTACCGGCCGGATGAGCGACATCGTCCAGACCATCCAGGCCGAGCAGGACCGCATCATCCGCGCCCCGCACCGCGGCGTCCTGGTCGTCGAGGGCGGCCCCGGCACGGGCAAGACCGCCGTCGCGCTGCACCGGGCCGCCTACCTCCTCTACGCCTACCGCGAGCAGCTCGCCCGCCGCGCCGTGCTGATCGTCGGCCCGAACCCGGCGTTCCTCGGCTACATCGGCGAGGTGCTGCCCTCGCTCGGTGAGACCGGGGTGCTGCTGGCGACGACCGGGGAGCTGTTCCCCGGGGTGCGCGCCACCGGTACGGACACCCCGGAGGCCGCCGAGGTCAAGGGCCGGGTGTCGATGGCCCGCGTGCTGGCCGAGGAGCTGAGGGACCGGCAGACGCTGCCGGACCCCGTGATGGAGATCCCGCACGAGGAGTACGGCACCCTGCTGCTGGACCGCGCCACGGCGGAGGAGGCCAGGCAGCGCGCCCGTGACACCGGGCTGCCGCACAACCTGGCGCGGCCCGCCTTCGCCTTCCGGATCATCGACGCGCTCACGGCCCAGCTCGCGGAGCGGATCGGCGCCGACCCGCTCGGCGGTGACAACCTCCTCGAACCGGCGGACGTCGCCCAGCTCAGCAAGGAGATCGCCACCAGCCGCGATGTCCAGGCCGCGATCGACGCGCTCTGGCCGAGCCTCACCCCGGAGCGGTTCGTCGCGGACGTCCTGGCGGCGCCGGTACGGCTCGACGCGCGCGACGCCGCCGCCGTACGCCGCCCCGGCCCCCGGACCGGCGCGAACGCCCGGATCGACTGGACCCCCGCCGATGTGCCGCTGCTCGACGAGGCGGCGGAACTCCTCGGCGAGGACGACGCGGCGGCCCGCGCCGCGGCGGCGCTGGAGCGCCAGGAGCGCATCGCCTACGCGCAGGGCGTGCTGGAGCTGTCGTACGGCTCCCGTACGCAGGAGTTCGAGGACGTGGACGACGAGGACTCGGAGGTGCTGGCGGCGCACGACATCATCGACGCCGAGCGGTTCGCGGAGCGCCACGAGGAGACCGACACCCGCAGCGCCGCCGAGCGCGCCGCCGCCGACCGCACCTGGGCCTTCGGCCATATCGTCGTGGACGAGGCGCAGGAACTCTCCGCGATGGCCTGGCGGTTGCTGATGCGCCGCTGCCCGAGCCGGTCCATGACGCTGGTCGGCGACCCGGCCCAGACGGGCGACGCGGCGGGCTGCGACTCCTGGGGCCAGATCCTGGAGCCGTACGTCCAGCAGCGCTGGGAGCTGACGAAGCTGGGCGTCAACTACCGTACGCCCAGCGAGATCATGGAGGTCGCGGCCGGGGTACGGCGGCTGGCCGACCCGCTCTTCGAGCCGCCGGCGTCCGTACGCTCGACCGGCACCGGCCCGGTCGTACGCGCCGTGGAGCGCGGCGAACTGGCCCGTACGGCGGCCCGGTTGGCGCGGGAGCGGCCGAGGGAGGACCCGGGCGCGGGCCGTCTCGCGGTGATCGCCCCGTCCGCGCTCCTGCCGGCCCTGGCGGCCGAACTCCCCGACGCCTCCTGGGGTGTCACCCCCGACCTGACCCGGCCGGTGGTCCTCCTCGACCCGCGTCAGGCGAAGGGCCTGGAGTTCGACACGGTGATCGTCGTGGACCCGGAGGCCGTCCTGGACGGCTCCCCGCGCGGTACGAACGACCTGTACGTGGCGCTGACACGGGCGACGCAGCGGCTCGGGATCGTCCGGGACAGGGCGGTGCCCTCGCGGCTCAAGACGGCGTCCGAGGAGCGGTAGGCCGGTGGCCCCGGTCCGCCCCCGGCGGCGCGGGCCCCGTGACCGGGGCGGCCCGCGTCGCCGGGCGCTCCGTGCGGAGCGTCCGTGCCCGAGCGGCGCGCTACGAGCCGCAGTCCGCGCGCCCCGGCGCGGCCGGGCAGATCCGGGCCGCGAAGCCGCCGTTCACGGGTACGTCGACGGTCAGGCGGGAGGCGGCGGTCACCGTACGGGTCTCCACGGCGAGCCCGCCCCCGGGAGCGTCGGTGTAGAGCTCCATCAGCCAGCTCCCCGTCCCCAGGAAGCGCAGCGGCTCGTCCAGGGTGCGGGCCCGGCCCGAGGTGATCGCCCCCAGGAACCACTCGCCGTCCGCCTCACGGGCCAGTACGGCCCGGTCCCCGGGGGCGCCGTCGACCAGCCGGGTGTCGTCCCAGACGGTGGGGACGGCGCGCAGGAAGCGCCGGGCGAGCGGCCTGGCCTCGTACGACTCCACGCTGTCGGCGAGGTGCTGCACCCCCGACTCGTACACCACCGAGAGGGCCAGTTCCGCGGCGTCACTGGTGGGGCGCACCCCGGTGAAGGTGACCGGTGTGAAGTCCATCGGGCCGATGAGGTTCCGGGTGAACGGCAGGGTGGTGTAGTGCGCGGCCGGGAACGGCTGACGGCCGGGCCTGGGGCGGGTGCCCTCGGCGCCCCGGACGGCCTCGACGCTCATCAACTGGGGCCAGGTGCGCTGCTGTCCGCGCGGGATGGTGCCGCCGTGGAAGTTGAGCATCAGCCGGTTCTCCGCCGAGGCCCGGTAGACCGCGTCGTACCAGCGCATCCGGTCCTGGCCGTCCGACTCCATGAAGTCGATCTTCAGCCCCGCGACGCCCCAGGACTTCCAGAGCGGGAGCAGCCGGTCGAGCTCGCTCCGCGCGTCGATGGTCTGCCAGCGCACCCACAGCCAGATCCCGACGCCCTTCTCCTCGGCGTAGGCGGCCAGTTCGGGCATCCAGTCGTTGCTCCAGCCGGAGTCGACCAGGACGTACTCCCACCCCTCGCGGGCGGCGAAGTCCACGAACTTCTTCTGCTGGTCGAGGCTGCCAGGACTCTGGCCGTCGGACCACCAGGACCAGGCGGCCCGGCCGGGCTTGATCCACGAGGTGTCGGCGACCTTCGAGGGCGCAGCGAGATCCGTGGTCAGATCGCTCCCGGTGACGGTGGCGAGGTCGCCGACGACCATCGTGCGCCACGGGGTGGCGAAGGGGGCGGAAGCCACCTCCGCCGGGTCGGGGAGGGTGAGCCGGAAGCGGTCCTGACCGGCGCCGAGCGTCAGCCGGGAACCGCCGTAGGAGCTGTCGAGCCCGGCCTCGCCGATCAGCAGCCAACTGCTCCCCACCCGGAACAGCGAGGGGTAGCCGTAGTCGCCGGCCCGCGCCGCGGCGGCCGTGGTGTGCCGGTGGACCGACTCGTAGTCCTGGCGCCCGTTGTCGTACGGCAGCAGATAGGCGTCGGCGGTGCCGGGGACGGCGTACTCCGACGCCTCGTTGAGCACGGTGACCGTTCCGCTGCCGGGCAGCGCGTAGCGGTAGGCGACCCCGTCGGAGGAGATCCGCAGGGTGACCCGGAGTTCGCGGCCGCGTTTGCCGAAGGTGAAGACGGACTCGGTGGCGTCCGCGGTGTGCCGGGTGCGGCTGCCGGTGGTCGTCGTGTACGTCTCGTGGATCCGCCGGTCGCGCCGGCCCTCGTAGCGCAGGCCGCCGGTGAAGTCGGTCTCAGCCGTGCGGATGCCCAGGGCCGAGGGGCGCAGAACGGTCGTACGGCCGTGCCGCACCGTCAGTGTCAGCCCGCCCGAGGCGGTGAGGGCCAGCTCGGCCCCGACCCGGTCCCGGCTGCCGCCGGGTGCGTCGAGAGACCACGAACGGGCCTGTTCCGCCGTGTCGTCCCGTTCCTGCGAGGCGGCCCCGGGCGAGGCCGGGACGAGTAACGCGGCCACGCAGGCCGCCCCCGTCAGGGCTCTCGTGAGAGTGGATCGTGCCAAGCGCATCGTGCCTCCTGGTGAAGTCGGCTCGTCCTGTCGCGCGCCCTGTCGTCCGGTGTTCTCAGACGAGCTGGTAGCCGCGCAGGTTCGTCAGCAGCATGTGGCAGTCCCGCAGGGAGCCCGAAGTGTCCCCGAGGGAGCGGTAGATGCCCCACTTCGGCCGGACCCGGTCGGCGAGGAAGGTGTCGACACCGGTCTTCCGCGCGTCGATCAGCGTGGTGCCGCCCTTGCGGAGGATCCATCGCACGGTGCCGCTCGTACCGTTGCCGATCTTGAGCTGGAAGTCCACGTCGACCCACGCGTCGTGCAGCGGCGCCAGGGGTGTCCGGCCGACGAGGATGTCCTGTTCGAAGATCTTCAGCTCGATGGTCTGCGCGCCGTCGACCCGGCGCAGCGACTGCACGACGATCGGGGAGGAGCCGGTGCCGGGCTGCTTCATCTGCATGATGTGGGTGAAGCCGGTGGTCGCCCGCAGGGTGTTCGGGAGGTACATCGAGTACGTCACCCGCCAGCTCTCGCCCTGCTTCCACCGAAGGTACGAACCGCCCGCCGGGGTGCGCATACCGGTGACCTCGTGGCGCTGCCGGTCGGTGGAGGTGTCCCGGTCGGCCATGTGCATGGTGAAGCGGTAGTTGTCGCCGTCGGCGGAGATGTGCGGGGAGGCGGAGGGGTGGGAGTCCGCGCGGTCGTCCTCGACGGTCTCGAAGGCGGCCAGTTTGTCGGTACGCGCCGAGGGCGCCCAGCGCTGCTGCCAGGAGGCCGCGGCGGCGGGGCCCGTGAGCTGCGGCAGCCCGGTGGCGACGGCGCCGCCGAGCGCGGCCCCCAGGAGGACGCGCCGGGTCGGCCGCGGCGCGGAACCCGAGCCCGGGGCGGGGCGGGGGGAATCGGTCATCGCGGACCACCTTGTCGTCGGGGCGCCGGGAGGCCGAGGCGGCGCTGGGCGGTGTGGAGGTTGGGCGGGGTGACGGCGGGGGTTCCGTAGCCGTCGAGGCGGGAGTGGAGGGGCCCCGGGAAGTCGGGCCGGTCGATCTGGCCGAACGCGGTGACCTCGGAGATCCCCACGGTGGCGCTGTACGGGGCCACGTCGTCGATCCGTACGCACCCCGCCCGGCCGTTGGTGACGGTCACGTTCCAGTGGGTGAAGCGCGCGCCGTACAGGGGGCCCGCGACGGCGTCGCCGCCGTGGGCGCCGTCGTTGTGGAGGGTGATCTCGGTGCGTACGCCGGCGAACGGCAGGCCCCGGTGGGTGTCGAAGGTGCCGGTGGCCATCCGGCCGCGCGACCAGACGTTGTGGCTGGACAGGCCCTCGACGTTGATGCCGTGCACCTGGGTCCCGGCGGGCGGCGGGGTGGCCGGCCGCTCGACGGCGAAGTCCTCGACCAGGTTGTCGTGGGAGCCCTCGCGGCACGCGTACGGGTGGTGGCTGCCGCGCCCGGAGACCCGGGTCCGGCGCAGGGTGACGGCCTTGGCGGCGACGAGCAGGAAGCCGTTGTCGGCGTTGACGACATGGACGTCGTCGGCCCAGCAGTCCCAGGCGCACTGCATGGCCAGGCCGTTGTACCCGGTGTCCAGGAGGTGGGGTGACTGGGTGGTCTCCCGCATCTCGATGGTGAGCCCCTCGACCCCGGACCCGGTGACGGGGGCGGCCAGTGTGGTGAACCGCGGAACCCATTCCGGGCGCGCGTCCAGCGGCAGCGGCCGGTCGAGGGTGACCCGGCGGCCCCGTACGGCGGCGATCCGCACCGGCCACTCGTACGGCACATAGCTCAGCAGCTTGGTCTTGTCGGACCAGTCGTAGCCCGCGGCGCCCTCGACATCGCCGCACATGTGGGCGAGCAGGCCGTGCCCCGGGTCGTCGGAGAGCTGGAACAGCACCCGGTCGCCGGGGCGCAGCGCGGCCGGGGCGTCCACGGTGACGGTGAGGTCGCCCCGGCGGGCCGCCGAGGTGACCCGGGCGAGGGTGCGCCACTGGTCGCGCCGGTTGCCCGTCCACCCCTCGAAGGGCCACCGGCCCGCCCTGATCGCTTCGGTCAGCGCCCGGTACCGCGCACGCGGGCACACCCACACCAGCCCGCCGGCCCAGGACCAGGAGGACTTGTCGCCGCCGTACCGGCTGCCGTAGGGGCCGATGATCTCGGTGAGCGAGCGGGTGGCGTACAGGGTGGTGGCACCGCTGCCCGCGCCGCGCAGGGTGACACCGCTGTGGCCGATCCGGATGATGTCGTCGATCCGGAACCGGCCGGCCGGGAGGCGGACCGTGCCGCCGCCGCGCGCGCCGGTCTCGGCGATGGCCCGGTTGATCGCGGGCGCGGCGTCGGCGGAACCGTCGGGTCGGGCCCCGTACCGCAGCACGTCGGCGCGCACGGGGCGGCGCGGGAAGGGGGTGGAGCCGCCGGCGAAGCCGGCCCGGCCGATGAACGGGATCTGTGGATGTGTACGGGGCGAGGCCCGGAACTCGTCCCAGAGGGAGAGGGAGGGCGGGCGTCCCGTGGCGGTCTCCGGGACGTGTCTGGCGTGCGCCGTGCCGGTGAGGGCGGTGGAAGCCGCGGTGGTGGCGGTGGCCTGGAGCAGAGTTCTTCGGCTGATCACCATGCATGCGCCTTTCAGGGCATGTTTCATGTATATGAATGGCGTTCAGATGTGCATCCATGGGGGAGAGTGCCACGGGCCCGGGGAGCGGGGAAGGGTCCCCGGTCAAGATTTTCCCGGGCGGAGACCGTCCGGACGGCCCGGAGCACCGTGCGCCTGCGGGCGCGAGGGGGCCGGGAACGCACCACGGCCCCGCCGGCGAGCGGATCCGGCGGGGCCATGTGCTCCTGATGCTATGTCAGTTGTGGGCGCTCCGCCGTCACACCGGCCGCAGCCAGACCGTCGCGAGCGGCGGCAGCGTGAGCTGGAGCGAGACCGGCCTGCCGTGCGCGGCCACCGACTCCGGCTTCAGCGGCTCCGGGTTGCGGATGTCGCCGCCGCCGAACCGCGCCTCGTCGGTGTTGAGCACCTCCGTCCACGCCCCGAACTCCTCGGGCACGCCCAGCCGGTACTGGTGACGGACCACCGGCGAGAAGTGCGAGACCGCCAGCAGCGGCGCGCCCTCGGCGTCGAACCGCAGGAAGGCGAAGACGTTGTCCTCGCCCGCGTCGCCGTCCACCCAGGCGAAGCCCTCGGGGACGGTGTCCCGCTGCCAGAGCGCGGGCGTGGCGCCGTACACCGTGTTGAGTTCGCGGACCAGATCGCGTACGCCCCGGTGGTCGGCCTCCGCCCCGTACGACGGGTCCAGCAGCCACCAGTCCGGCCCATGGCTCTCCGACCACTCGGCGCCCTGGGCGAACTCCTGTCCCATGAAGAGGAGTTGCTTGCCCGGGTGCGCCCACATGAAGCCCAGGTACGCGCGCTCGTCGGCGCGCTGCTGCCACCAGTCGCCGGGCATCTTGGCGACCAGGGCGCCCTTGCCGTGCACGACCTCGTCGTGCGAGATCGGCAGGACGTAGTTCTCGCTGTACGCGTACACCATGGAGAACGTCATCTCCCCGTGGTGGTACTTGCGGTGCACCGGCTCCTTGGAGATGTAGTCCAGCGAGTCGTGCATCCACCCCATGTTCCACTTCAGCCCGAAGCCCAGCCCGCCGAGCCCGTCGGGACCCGTGAGGTGGGTGGCGCGGGTGACCCCGTTCCAGGCCGTGGACTCCTCGGCGATCGTCACCACGCCGGGACAGCGCCGGTAGACCGTCGCGTTCATCTCCTGGAGGAACGCCACCGCGTCCAGGTTCTCCCGCCCGCCGTGCTCGTTCGGGGACCACTGGCCCGCCTCGCGCGAGTAGTCGAGGTAGAGCATCGAGGCGACCGCGTCCACGCGCAGCCCGTCGATGTGGAACTCCTCGCACCAGTACACCGCGTTGGCGACCAGGAAGTTGCGGACCTCCGTACGCCCGTAGTCGAACTCCAGCGTCCCCCAGTCCGGGTGCTCGGCCCGCAAAGGGTCCGCGGGCTCGTACAGCGGCGGCCCGTCGAAGCGGGCCAGCGCCCAGTCGTCCTTCGGGAAGTGCGCGGGCACCCAGTCGACGAGCACCCCGATGCCCGCCCGGTGCAGGGCGTCCACCAGGTACCGGAAGTCGTCGGGCGTGCCCATGCGGGAGGTCGGCGCGTAGAACCCGGTGACCTGGTACCCCCACGAACCGCCGAACGGATGCTCGGCGACCGGCATCAGCTCGACATGCGTGAAGCCCAGGTCCTTCACGTACGCGGGGAGCTGTGCGGCGAGCTGACGGTACGTCAGTCCCGGTCGCCAGGAGGCGAGATGGACCTCGTAGACGGAGAACGGAGCCTCGTGCACCGGGCGTTCCCCGCGCCGTGCCATCCACCGCTCGTCGCGCCACACATGGTGGGACTCGGTGACGATGGAGGCGGTCGCGGGCGGCACCTCCGTACGCCGGGCCATCGGGTCGGCGCGCAGGGTGTGCGAGCCGTCGGGGCGGGCGATGTCGAACTTGTAGAGCGCGCCCTCCCCGACCCCCGGCACGAACAGCTCCCACACGCCCGAGGAGCCGAGCGAGCGCATCGGCAGACTCGTACCGTCCCAGTAGTTGAAGTCACCGGCGATCCGCACTCCGCGCGCGTTCGGCGCCCAGACCGTGAACCGGGTGCCGGTCACGCCCTCATGGGTCATCGGCCGGGCGCCGAGCGCCTTCCACAGCTCCTCGTGGCGGCCCTCGCCGATCAGATGCAGATCGAGGTCACCGAGCGCCGGCAGAAAACCGTACGGGTCGCGCACCTCCAGCTCGTCCGGATCCGCGGCGGGGTCGGCGGTGTCGCCGTAGCGGACGAGCAGGGTGTACGCGGGGATCGCGCGCAGCGGCAGCACCCCGGAGAAGAAACCGTCCCCGTCGTCGTTCAGCTCCGCCCGCAGACGCTCGGCGCGTACGGTGACGGCCCGCGCGTACGGCCGCAGCACCCGGAACACCACACCGTCCGCCACGGGGTGCGCCCCCAGCACCCCGTGCGGATCGTGGTGGGTCCCGCCGAGCAGCCGGTCCCGGTCACCCGCGTCCAGCGGCGGCGCGACCCGCACCCGGGGCGCCGTCGCGGCCGGGCCCCCGGGGGCGGCGGGGGCCGCCGCGGGGGCGGGGATCGGGAGCGTGGCGGCGGGCGGCGCGGACGGTGCGGCGGGCGCTGCGGACGGCGCGGCCTTCGGCCTGGGCTTCGCCTTCGCCTTCGACGCGGACTTCGACGCCGGCTTCGCCGCGGACTTCGGTGTGGACTTCGACGTGGCCTGGGGCGTGGACTCGGGAGACCGGTCGGACGAACGGTCGGACGGCGTGCGGGCGGTCACGGGGGCTGCCTCCTCGAAGGGGCGTCGTTGGGGGGCTCGTCGGCGGACAGGGGAGGGGGAGGGGGAGAAGGAGAGAGGGCAAGGAGGAGGCGCGGCGGGCGGGCGGCCCCGGTCAGGCGCCCGCGGCCAGCCGGCGGATCGCCGCCATGGGCACGGGGAGCCAGTCGGGGCGGTGCCGCGCCTCGTACAGGACCTCGTACACCGCCTTGTCCGTCTCGTACGCGCGCAGCAGCTCGGGTTCCGCGCGCGGATCGGTGCCCGCGGTGGCGTACCCCTCGCAGTAGGCGTCCCGGCAGCGCGCCGCCCAGTCGGGGCGCCACGGCTCGTGGGAGCGCGCCGCGTAGTCGAAGGACCTGAGCATGCCCGCGACATCGCGGACCGGTGGCTGCGGACGGCGCCGTTCCGCGAGGGGCCTGGCGGGCTCGCCCTCGAAGTCGATGACCGACCAGCGGCCGTCCGGTGTCCGCAGGGCCTGCCCGAGATGGAGATCGCCGTGCACCCGCTGGGCCGGCCTGCCGCGCCCCGCCTCGTCCAGCGCGGCGAGCGCGTCGAACGCCGTGCGCAGCCCGGGGACGTACGGCAGCAGCGCGGGCACCGCGCGCGCCGCCTCCTCCAGACGTTCGGTCATCCCCTCGGCGAGATGCGCGGTCTGCCTGCGGCCCAGCGTCACGGTCGGCAGCGCGGCGGCGAGCGCGGTGTGCACCTCGGCGGTGGCCCGGCCCAGCGCCCGCGCCTCCGCGGTGAACTCCCGGTCGCCGGTGAGCGCGGCCAGCGCCAGCCGCCAGCCGTCCCGGGAGTCGCGCAGATACGGCTGGAGCACACCGAGGGTCAGGGTCTCCCCACTGCCCGGCAGTCCGCCGCCGGACGGGTCGGCCGCCTCGATCCAGCCGACCGGCGCCGGGACGCGCTCGCATCCCTCGGCGGCCAGCGCGAGCGGCAGCTCCAGATCGGGGTGGGGGCCGGGGAAGACCCGGCGCAGGATCTTCAGGATGTACGCGTCCGCTCCGCCGGACCCGTACACCAGCGAGGAGTTCGACTGCTCCGCGTCGAGCAGTCGGCCGGTGAGCCCGGCGGGCAGGGGCGCCGCGCGGCAGAACCGCAGCGGTCCCCGGACGCCGGGGGTGCGCAGCCGCTCCAGCAGCAGATCGGCGACGCGCGGGTCGTGCAGCCCCTCGTAGACGGTACGGCCGGCCAGCGGCCCCTGTTCCACACGGCCGATCGCGGCGGCGGCCAGCGACGGGGGCAGGGAGTGGCGTACGCCCAGGAGAAGCTGGTAGCAGTCCTGGTAGCGGCCGCTAGCGGGGGGCGGATCGGCGGCGCCGTGCTGTTCCACCCGTACGAGCAGATGGAGCAACCCCGGTCCGCCGGCGCTCTGCGCCAGCAGTTCCGTGACGGCGACGGGCACGAAGCCGGTGACGGGGCTGCCCTTGCCCGCGAACCAGCGCTGGCGCGGCAGCCACGCGTGGAGCAGTGGCGCGAGGGAGCCGACCAGGGCCCGTGCCTCGGTGTCGGAGAGAGCGGGGGCGGGGGGCTGCGCGGGGGACAGGGCGCTCCTGAGTCGCGGGACGCCGTGGTCCGGGCGGTTGTCCTGGGCCGGGGACGTGACGGGGTCCTGCGGAGGGTGGCTTCTGTCGGCGAGACCCGGAGTAAACCGGGTGGATGCAGCCTTCGACATGGCATCGCGTCCTTTCCCCGGGCACACCACAAGGTGCGCAGAGTGTCCCGGATTGCGGCAACGGCTGTCCGGCTGTGCGGGACGTGTCGGGTGAGGATGATCCGTACGGATCGATTCCGTACGAACTCAATACGAATTTGATCGAATCGATCGAACTGGATGTGGAGGAGAGTGCCCCGTGCGCGGCGGTGCAAACCGCCCCGCATCACGACACGCGTCACCACCGTGCGGACAGGGGCTCCCCGCCGGGCGGGGAGCCGCGGCTCACACCGGTGGCGCGGTGGCGGCGGTGTCCTTCCGCAGCCTGAACCAGTAGAAGCCGTGTCCGGCCAGCGTCAGCAGGTACGGCCACTCCCCGATCGCCGGGAACCGCACGCCGCCGATCAGCTCCACTGGATGACGTCCGCTGAACGTCCTCAGGTCCAGCTCCGTCGGCTGGGCGAAGCGCGAGAAGTTGTGCACGCACAGCACCAGGTCGTCGCCCTCGCCCTCCTGGGAGGGCGCCTCGCGCAGGAAGGCCAGCACCGCCGGGTTGGACGACGGCAGCTCGGTGTACGAGCCCAGCCCGAAGGCCGGGTTCTGCTTCCTGATCTCGATCATCCGCCGCGTCCAGTGCAGCAGCGAGGACGGCGACGCCATCGCCGCCTCCACATTGGTGACCTGGTACCCGTAGACCGGGTCCATGATCGTCGGCAGATAGAGCCGCCCGGGGTCGCTGGAGGAGAAGCCCGCGTTCCGGTCCGGGGTCCACTGCATCGGTGTCCGCACGGCGTCCCGGTCGCCCAGCCAGATGTTGTCACCCATCCCGATCTCGTCCCCGTAGTAGAGGATCGGGGAGCCGGGCAGCGACAGCAGCAGGGCCGTGAACAGCTCGATCTGGTTGCGGTCGTTGTCCAGCAGCGGGGCGAGCCGGCGCCGGATGCCGATGTTGGCGCGCATCCGCGGATCCTTGGCGTACTCCGCGTACATGTAGTCGCGCTCTTCGTCCGTGACCATTTCGAGGGTCAGCTCGTCGTGGTTGCGCAGGAAGATGCCCCACTGGCAGCTACTGGGGATGGCCGGGGTCTTCGCCAGGATTTCCGAGACCGGGTAGCGGGACTCGCGCCGTACGGCCATGAAGATCCGCGGCATCACGGGGAAGTGGAACGCCATGTGGCATTCGTCGCCCCCCTTCGCGTAGTCGCCGAAGTAGTCGACGACGTCCTCCGGCCACTGGTTGGCCTCGGCGAGGATCACGGTGTCGGGGTAGTTCGCGTCGATCTCCGCCCGGACCCGCTTCAGGAACTCGTGGGTCGCCGGCAGGTTCTCGCAGTTGGTGTTCTCCTGCTGGTACAGGTACGGCACGGCGTCCAGCCGGAAACCGTCGATGCCCAGGTCCAGCCAGAACCGCAGCGCGGAGACGATCTCCTCCTGCACCTTCGGGTTCTCGTAGTTGAGATCCGGCTGGTGGGAGAAGAAGCGGTGCCAGTAGTACTGCTTGCGCACCGGGTCGAAGGTCCAGTTCGACGTCTCCGTGTCGACGAAGATGATCCGCGCGTCCTGGAACGCCTTGTCGTCGTCGGCCCAGACGTAGTAGTCGCCGTACGGCCCTTCGGGGTCCTTGCGGGACTCCTGGAACCAGTCGTGCTGATCGCTCGTGTGGTTCATGACGAAGTCGATGATCACGCGCATGCCGCGCTGGTGCGCCGCGTCGACGAACTCCACGAAGTCGGCGAGGTCGCCGAACTCGGGGAGCACCGCCGTGTAGTCGGAGACGTCGTAGCCGCCGTCGCGCAGCGGCGACTTGAAGAACGGCGGCAGCCAGAGGCAGTCGACCCCGAGCCATTGCAGATAGTCCAGCTTCGCGGTGATGCCCTTGAGATCACCGATGCCGTCGCCGTTGCTGTCCTGGAACGAACGCACCAGGACCTCGTAGAAGACGGCGCGCTTGAACCAGTCGGGATCGCGGTCCTTGGCCGGGGTGTCCTCGAACGTGTCGTGGACCGGCTCGTTGACGATCATGATGTGGGTGACCCTCCGATCGGCGGGGACGGTCGCAGCACCACGATGTGCGCGGGCCTGACGCCCGGCTCCAGACGCACATAGGTGGAGCTGCCCCAGTGATAGGTCTCGCCGGTGAGCTCGTCGCGCACCGGAACGGTCTCGTGCCCCTGCATCGATGCGAGGCCGAGCCGTGCCATGTCCAACGAGACCGTCGCCTCCTGGGTGTGGTGCGGGTCGAGGTTGACGACCACCAGAACGGTGTCCGTGCCCGACCTCCTGCTGTACGCGATGACCGCGTCGTTGTCCGCGTGGTGGAAGTGGATGTCGCGGAGCTGCTGGAGCGCGGGGTGGCGCCGTCTGATCCGGTTGAGCGCCGTGATCAGGGGCGCGATCGTCCGGCCCTCGCGCTCGGCCGCCTCCCAGTCCCGGGGTCTGAGCTGGTACTTCTCCGAGTCGAGGTACTCCTCGCCGCCCGGTTTGGCCGGGGTGTTCTCGCAGAGTTCGAAGCCCGCGTACACCCCCCAGGAGGGCGCCATCGTCGCCGCGAGCACCGCCCGCGCCTCGAAGGCGGGCCGCCCGCCGTTCTGGAGATAGGCGTGCAGGATGTCCGGGGTGTTGACGAAGAAGTTGGGCCGCATGGACCAGGCCGACTCACCCGACAGCTCCGTCAGATAGTCGGTCAGCTCCTGCTTGCTGTTGCGCCAGGTGAAGTACGTGTACGACTGCTGGAAGCCGACCGCGCCGAGCGTCCGCATCATGGCGGGCCGGGTGAACGCCTCGGCCAGGAAGATGACGTCGGGGTCCGTGCGGTTGACGTTGGCGATGACCTTCTCCCAGAAGAGCACCGGCTTCGTGTGCGGATTGTCGACGCGGAAGATCCGTACGCCGTGCGCCATCCAGTACCGCAGCACCCGGGTGGTCTCCCTGACCAGCCCGCGCAGATCGGTGTCGAAGGCGATCGGGTAGATGTCCTGGTACTTCTTCGGGGGGTTCTCCGCGTACGCGATCGAACCGTCCGCGCGGTGGTGGAACCACTCCGGGTGCTTCTCCACCCACGGATGGTCCGGCGAGCACTGGAGCGCGAAGTCGAGCGCGATCTCCATCCGCAGGGTGCGGGCCGTCTCCACGAAGTGGTCGAAGTCCTCGATCGTGCCCAGGTCCGGGTGGATCGCGTCGTGACCGCCCTCGGCCGAGCCGATCGCCCACGGCACCCCGACATCCTCGGGCCCCGGGGTGAGGCTGTTGTTGGGGCCCTTGCGGAACGTGGTGCCGATGGGGTGGATCGGCGGCAGGTAGACGACGTCGAACCCCATCGCGGCCACGGCGGGCAGCCGTTCCGCCGCCGTCCTGAAGGTGCCGCTCACCGGCGGCTCGCCCGTCCGGACGACCGCACCCTCGGAGCGCGGGAAGAGTTCGTACCACGATCCGTACAGCGCACGCCGGCGCTCGACGAGCAGGGGCACCGGGCGGGAGGAGCTGACGAATTCACGCAGCGGGTGACGGTCGAGGGGGGCGGTGGCCTCGGGGGAGAGCGCGGCGGCCAGCCGGGCTGCGGCGGGCAGCGCCGTGTCGCGCAGGGTGTCGGCGGCGGCGAGCACGGCCTCCCGGCCGTCGCGCTTGGGCACACCGGCGGCGGCGCGCTCGTACACCTCGGCGCCCTCCGCGAGCACGAGGGCGATGTCCGCCTCGTCGGTGCCGGCCGGGATCTTGATGCCGGCGGCGTGGCGCCAGGTCGCGACGGGGTCGCTCCACGCCTCGACGGTATACGTCCACCGGCCTTCCGCGGTGGGGGAGACCTCCGCGCCCCAGCGGTCGGTGCCGGGGGCGAGCTCACGCATCGGGGTCCACGGGCCGGGGCGTCCGCCCGGATCCACGAGGACGACATTGGCGGCGACGGCGTCATGGCCTTCGCGGAAGACGGTCGCGGTGACCTGGAAGGACTCACCGACCACCGCCTTCGCTGGGCGTCTTCCGCAGTCGACGAGAGGGCGTACGTCCAGGACGGGAATGCGTCCGATCAGCGGTTTCACGGGATCACCTGAGGGCTGTGCGGGCTTGACAGGCAGGGCGGGTGAAGCGGGTGGCGCGAGTGGAGCTGCTGCAGTGCCGTGGCGAGAGAAGGGTGACTGGATTTCTGTGGGTTTGATGTTCTTTGTAGCTGCTCTGTGGGCGACTGCGAGGCTGCGAGCATGGCCGCTCCTGTCCGCGTTCACTCGAATAGCGCTGGAAATCGGGACGAGACGCGCTCGTGTGCGGTAGGTACCGCTGGAGCCTTCCCACTGGTTTCGGTGCGGTAATCCAGCGGTGTGTTAACTCCTCCTACTCCGGCCGGGTCGGGTCATGCGTGCCGCGAGGGGGTGGGTTTCGGCCGATACGGGCGGTGGCGCGTGTCGCGACGCCGGACCGCTCCGGTGTCCGTACGGCGATCCCGTCACCACGTCCCCGATATCACCGAGGGAACAACGGGGGAAACCACCGGGGAGGGAGCGAATGGAGTGCATTCACCGTCACGAGTGCGCCGTGGCCCCGCCCGTGGGGGTAGGGCTACCTTCGAGGAGAGGCGGGCGCACCGACGGTGTGTCCGCCCCGGCTCTTCTGCTGTCCGGCTGTCCGCCCCTCCCGGTTGCGAAGGTGGAACACGTGAAGGCAATCCGTCGGTTCACCGTCCGCCCCGTCCTGCCCGAACCCCTCCAACCGCTCAGCGACCTCGCCCGCAATCTGCGCTGGTCCTGGCATACCGAGACCCGCGAACTCTTCGAGTCCGTCGACCCCGCCGGGTGGCGCGCGGCGGGCGCCGACCCCGTACGGCTGCTGGGCGGAGTCTCCGCGGCGCGCCTCACGGAGCTGGCCGCCGACCCCGCCTTCCTCGACCGGCTCACCGCCGCGGCCGCCGATCTCGACACCTACCTGCGCGGTGCGCGGTGGTACCAGGAGCACGGCGGTGACACCGGTGGCGCGAGAGCGGCCGACGGCGCGGAGGGGGGCGCGAGCGGGGGCGCGGAGCTGCCCGCCGCCATTGGCTACTTCTCGCCAGAGTTCGGGGTCACCGCCGCCCTGCCCCAGTACTCCGGCGGGCTCGGCATCCTCGCCGGTGACCACCTCAAGGCCGCCAGCGACCTCGGCGTACCGCTCATCGGCGTCGGCCTGCTCTACCGGCACGGCTACTTCCGCCAGTCGCTCTCCCGGGACGGCTGGCAGCAGGAGCAGTACCCGGTCCTCGACCCCAACGAGCTGCCGCTGACCCTGCTGCGCGAGGTGGACGGCACCGCGGCCCGGGTCAGCCTCGCCCTGCCGGGCCACCGCACCCTGCGCGCCTGCGTCTGGCAGGCCCATGTCGGACGCGTACCGCTGCTGCTCCTCGACTCGGACGTCGAGGAGAACGGCCCCGGCGAGCGTGAGGTCACCGACCGGCTCTACGGCGGCGGCAGCGAACACCGCCTCCTCCAGGAGATGCTGCTCGGCATCGGCGGCGTCCGCGCACTCCGTACCTACTGCCGGCTCACCGGCCACCCCGCGCCCGAGGTCTTCCACACCAACGAGGGGCACGCGGGCTTCCTCGGCCTGGAGCGCATCCGTGAACTCGTCAGCACCCCGGCCGACGCCCTCTCCGGTACGGGGTCCGGTGCGGCGATGGGGTTCGAGGCCGCGCTGGAGGCGGTGCGCGCCGGCACCGTCTTCACCACGCACACCCCCGTACCGGCCGGCATCGACCGCTTCGACCGCGGACTGGTCGCCCGTCACTTCGGCGACGACGGCGAGCTGCCCGGCGTGCCCGTCGAACGGGTCCTCGGCCTCGGCATGGAGAGCTACCCCGGCGGCGAGGGCAACCTCTTCAACATGGCGGCCATGGGGCTGCGGCTCGCCCAGCGCGCCAACGGCGTCTCCACCCTGCACGGCGCCGTCAGCCGGAGGATGTTCGCCGGACTCTGGCCGGGCTTCGACCCGGAGGAGGTGCCCATCGTCTCCGTCACCAACGGGGTGCACGCACCGACCTGGACCGCCCCGGAGGTGGCCCGCCTCGGCGCCCGTCCGCACGGCACGGGAGAGCCGGATCCCGCCGGGCTTCCCGACTTCGCCGCCACCCCCGCCGCCGCGCTCTGGGACGTACGGCGCGCGCTGCGCGGCCAACTCGTGACCGAGGTGCGCCGGCGGCTGCACGCCTCCTGGCGGCTGCGCGGCGCCGAGGACGCCGAGCTGGGCTGGATCGACGGCGTCCTCGACCCCGACGTCCTGACCATCGGCTTCGCCCGCCGCGTCCCCTCGTACAAGCGCCTCACCCTGATGCTGCGCGACCGGGACCGGCTCACGGAGCTGCTGCTCCACCCCGAGCGGCCGATCCAGATCGTCGTCGCGGGCAAGGCGCACCCGGCGGACGACGGAGGGAAGCGGCTGGTGCGGGAGCTGGTGCGGTTCTCCGACGATCCGCGCGTACGCCACCGCATCGTCTTCCTGCCCGACTACGGCATGGGTATGGCGCAGAAGCTCTACCCCGGCTGCGACGTCTGGCTCAACAACCCGCTCCGCCCCCTGGAGGCGTGCGGCACCAGCGGGATGAAGGCCGCGCTCAACGGCTGTCTCAACCTGTCGGTCCTGGACGGCTGGTGGGACGAGTGGTTCGAGCCCGACTTCGGCTGGGCGATCCCCACCGCCGACACCGGGACCGCCGACGAGAACCGCAGGGACGACCTGGAGGCGAACGCCCTCTACGAACTCATCGAGGACCGGGTCGCACCGCGCTTCTACGACCGCGGCGACAGCACTGCCGGTGGACTGCCGGACCGCTGGATCGAGATGGTCCGGCGCACCCTGGTCACCCTGGGGCCGAAGGTGCTCGCGGGGCGGATGGTGCGCGAGTACGTGGAGCGGCTCTACGCCCCGGCCGCCCGCGCCCACCGCTCGCTCGACCCCGGCCGGGCCGCCGAAC
Organism: Streptomyces sp. NPDC059142; assembly: GCF_042755665.1. Taxonomy (NCBI): domain Bacteria; kingdom Bacillati; phylum Actinomycetota; class Actinomycetes; order Kitasatosporales; family Streptomycetaceae; genus Streptomyces; species Streptomyces sp. NPDC059142. The sequence goes on along the minus strand of NZ_JBHZDA010000013.1, from coordinate 22,415 downwards.
TGGCCGCCTGGAAGTACCGTACGCGCACGCTCTGGCCGTATGTCTCCGTCGACCATGTGGAGGCGGTGGCGGCCACCGGCGCCGGGGGCAGCACGGAGCTGGGCTCCACGCTCACCCTCCGGGTCGGCGTCGGCCTCGGGGAACTGCGGCCCGACGACGTGGAGGTGCAGGCCGTCGCGGGCCGGGTGGGCTCGGACGACGCGCTCGTGGACGCGCGGGCCTTCCCGCTCAAACCGGCGGGCGGCCCCGACCTGGACGGCCGCTGGGTGTACGAGGGCCCGCTCGCCCTGGACCGTACGGGTCCCTACGGCTACACCGTTCGCGTTCTGCCCGCCCACCCGCTGCTCGCCACCAGCGCGGACCTGGGGCTGGTGGCGCTGCCGACGGAGGCGACCGGGGAGGGCGCGGGGGTCCTGCTGCGCTGACCGCCGTGGAGGGTCCGGGGCTCGGGGTCGGGACGACGGTGATCGGGCGACGGGGTCGGGACGGCGGTGATTGGTCCAGACCTTGACGGGCCCAGGTGATGGTTCTAGGTTCCACGGTCAGCTCCCCGGTTCACCCACCCGCCCGGCGTTCATGTGGGTGATCGGACCGGGGGATCACTGAGCCGTTCCTCACCGACCGGAAGGCACCCCCACATGCGCCCCGGACCCCTCGCCCGCGTCCTCGGACTCTCCGCCGCACTCGCCGCGCTCACCGCCGCGGCCCTCGTGGCACCGGCCTCCGCCCGGCAGGCCCCCGGCCCCGCCGCGCCACCGGCCGCGGCCCCCGTCGCCGCCGCGCCCGCGAACTTCACCCACCCCGGCGTCAACCTGAACACCGCCCAACTCGACTTCGTACGCGGCAAGGTGCAGGCCGGGGCGCAGCCCTGGAAGAGCGCGTACGACGCGATGGAAGCGAGCAGGTACGCCTCCCTCTCCCGTACCGCCAAGCCCCGCGCGGTCGTCGAGTGCGGCTCGTACTCCAACCCCAACAACGGCTGCACCGACGAGCGCGAGGACGCGATCGCCGCCTACACCGACGCGCTCGCCTGGTACATCACCCGCGACGACCGCTACGCGCAGAAGGCGATCCAGCTCATGGACGCCTGGTCGGCCACGCTCCAGGACCACACCAACAGCAACGCCCCGCTCCAGACGGGCTGGGCCGGCTCCTCCTGGCCCAAGGCCGCCGAGATCATCAAGCATGTGTACGGTAACTGGCCCAACTCCGGGCGGTTCGCGACGATGCTCCGCACCGTCTATCTGCCCGAGATCATCAACGGCTCCCACTCCAACGGGAACTGGGAGCTGACGATGATGGAGGCGGCCGTCTCCATCTCCGTCTTCCTGGACGACAAGGCGAGTTGGGACAAGGCGATCAACACCTATCTGGTCCGGGTGCCCGCCTACATCTATCTGGCCTCGGACGGCGACCTGCCCAGGACCGTGCCGAGCCAGAACCTCGACACCCGCGCGAAGATCGTCAGTTACTGGCAGGGCCAGTCCACCTTCGTCACCGGCCTCACCCAGGAGACCTGCCGCGACTTCGTCCACACCGGCTACGGCATCTCCTCCGTCGGCCATGTCTACGAGACGGCACGCCTCCAGGGCCAGGACCTGTTCCCGCAGGTCGGCGAGCGGCTGCGGCAGGCGCTGGGCTTCCAGTCGAAGTACGAGGTGCAGGCCGAGCCCGTACCGTCCTCGCTCTGCGGCGGCAGCGTGAACCGGGGCCTCGGGCCGGTCACCGAGGTCGGCTTCAACGCGCTGAACACCCGGCTGGGTTACGCGATGACCAACACGCAGCGCCTGACCGAACAGCAGCGCCCGGCGGGCACCAACAGCCTCTTCGTGGCCTGGGAGACGCTCACCAACGCGAGCAACCCCCACTGACGGGTCGGGCGTCTAGGAGCCCGAGGCCAGCGAGCGGAGATCGGTGTTGGCGCCGCAGAGCACCACGCACACCCGCTCGCCGGCCTCGGGTCGGTAGCCGTACCCCCCGTCCTCCCGACCGGAGACGAGCGCCGCCAGCGCCGTCGACGCCGCGTGCTCCACCGCGAGGCGGTGGTCCTGCCACAGGGCCTCGCGGGCGGCCGTGATCGCGGCGTCCGTCACCAGGACCGAGCGCACCCCCTCCCGCCCGGCGGTCTCCAGCGCCATCGCGGAGGCGCGGGAGGCGCCCAGCGAGTCCGACGCGACCGAGTCGACCGGGACGTCCACCACCCGGCCCGCCTCCAGCGCCGCGTTCAGCGCGCGGCAGTGCTCGGGCTCGACGGCGACGACCCGTACGCCGTGGTGGAGCGCGGCGGTGGCGACGCCCGTGAACAGGCCGCCGCCGCCCACCGACACCACCACCGTGTCCAGTTCGGGCAGCCGGTCGTGGATCTCCTCCATCAGGGTGCCCGCGCCGGCGGCGATCAGCGGATGGTCGTACGCGTGCGAGGAGAGCGCGCCCGTCGTGGCGCCGAACTCCGCGCACGCCGTCAGCGCCTCCCCGTACGTGGCCCCGGTCAGCCGCACGTCCGCGCCGTACGACCGGAGGCGGTCCACCTTCACCGGCGGGGCCGTCTCCGGCAGGAAGACCGTCGCCCGTACGCCCTGCTGCCGCGCCGCCCACGCGCACGCGAGCCCCGCGTTGCCGCCGGAGGCGATGGTCACGCCCGCGTCCGGCAGGGTGCCGGAGGCGCGGTGGGCGCGCAGGAAGTTCTGCGCGCCGCGCGCCTTGAAGCTGCCCGTGTACTGAAGGTGCTCCAGCGCCAGCCAGGTCCCCGCGCCGGGGTCCGCCGGTGCCAGGGACACGGGGCGTACGTGCCCGGTGACCCGGTCCACCGCCTGCTTGACGTCGTCGTAGGTGATCGTGGACATGTGCTGCTCCTGCCGACGGGGCGCGAGGGGCCGTGGGGGCGGAGGGGGTGGGAGGTTCCCGCCGCCGATCGATCGATACGCTGTACCGTACGCTGGCTCACATGCCCAGGCAATCCGCTTCCCTCGACGCCGCCACCCCCGAGCGCATCGCCGCCACCGCGCTGGCGATCATCGACACCGACGGCCCCGGCGCGCTGAGCTTCCGCACGCTGGCGGCCCGCCTCGGCGTCGCCCACGCCACCGTCCAGCGGCGCTGCGCCGACCTCGCCGGGCTGCTCGACCTGTGCGCCGACCACCTCGCCGCCGAACTCCCCGACCCGCCGCCCGGCACCGGCTGGGCCGAGGCGACCGAGACCCGCTTCCGGGCCCTGTACACGGCGCTGACCGCGCACCCCGGACTGCTCGCGCTGCGCGGCAGCCGACCGTGGCTCGGCCCCCGGCTGCTGGGCAGGCTGGTGGAGCCGCAGCTCGCCGACAGCGTCGCGGCGGGGATGACACCGGGCGAGGCGATGGCCGCGTACCGCAGGATGTATCTGCTCACGCTCGGCAGCGCGACCTTCGTCGACCACCGCGACCCCGCGGGGAGCGCGGCGCTGACCCGTAGGGCGCTGGCGGCGCTGGACCCCGAGGAGTTCCCCGTGCTGACCGGACATCTCCCGGAGATCCTGCCCGTCGTCGTGGACCACGAGGTCTACTACAGCGCCCTGCGCCAGCTCGTCGGGGCGGCCGACCCCGGGGCCCGCGGGAACGGGTGAAGCCGCCCGGGGCGGGGACGCCCCGGACGGCTTCCGGTGGAACGAGGGCTCAGACGGCGTGGCCGCTCACACGGTTCAGAACGTGAGCTTGAAGCTGTTCAGCCGGCCCGTGTCCTGCGACGCGACATCCTGGACCTTCAGCGTCCAGGTGCCGTTGGCCACCTCGGACGAGGCGTTGACGTAGTACGTCTCGATCACGTTGTCCGCCGAGTCGCCGCTGCTCGACGCCTTCAGCCGGTACGAGGTACCGCTCGGCCCCACCAGGTCGATGACCAGGTCGCCGCGCCAGGTGTGCGTGATGTTCACGTCGACCTGGAGGGAGGACGGGGCGTTGCCCGTGACGCCCGAGACGACGAGCGGCGAGGTGATCGCCGCGCCGTTGTCCGGGATGGCGATGGACGTCGTGGACTCGAACGCCTGGCCGGTGCCGCCGCCGCCCGGACGGGGACCGACCGCGATGCCGGCCCACGCGTTCTGCACGGCCGTGTACTCGGCGCTGGTCGTGCCGTACAGCTCACCGGCGACCGCGAGCGTGCCGGTGCGGGCCGCCGCGTAGTTGGTCGTGGAGGTGAACTTCGTGGCGAGCGCCTTGAACCAGATCTGCTCGGCCTTCTCCCGGCCGATACCGGTCACCGGCAGCCCGTCGGAGGTCGGCGAGTTGTACGAGACCCCGTTGATGGTCTTGGCGCCGCTGCCCTCGGAGAGCAGGTAGAAGAAGTGGTTCGCCGGGCCCGAGGAGTAGTGGACGTCGACCCCGCCGATGCCGGAGTACCAGTAGTCCTTGGACGCGCCGTCCTTGCTCGGCTGGTCCATGTAGCGCAGCGGTGTGCCGTTGCCGTTGATGTTGATCTTCTCGCCGACGAGGTAGTCGCCCGGGTCGTTCGGGTTGTTGGCGTAGAACTCGACGGCCGCCGCGAAGATGTCGGAGGTGGCCTCGTTCAGACCGCCGGACTCGCCGCTGTAGATCAGGCCCGCCGTGTTGGCGGTGACGCCGTGCGACATCTCGTGGGCCGCCACGTCGATCGAGGTCAGCGGCCTGGCGTTGCCGGAACCGTCGCCGTACGTCATGCAGAAGCAGGAGTCCTGCCAGAAGGCGTTGACGTAGCCGCTGCTGTAGTGGACGCGGGAGTACGCGCCGACACCGTCACCGCGGATGCCGGTGCGGCCGTGCACGTTCTTGAAGTAGTCCCAGGTCTCGGCGGCCCCGTACGCGGCGTCGGCGCCCGCCGTCTCCAGGTTGGCCGGCAGCCCGTTGCCCCAGACGTCGGTGGAGTTGGAGAAGAGCGTCCCGGTGCCCGACGTACCGCGGTTCAGGTTGTACGTACGGTGGTTGCCGCGGCCCCCGTCGGTGAGGTTGTACGTCGAGCCCGACGCGGTGGAGCCGAGGGTGACCTGGCCGCTGTACTGGGAGTTGCCCACACCGTTCTTGACGGCCTGCCACTCGTACAGCTTCTTGCCGGAGGCCGCGTCGGTGACGACGTGCAGCTCGTTCGGGGTGCCGTCGTGCTGGAGACCGCCGACCACCGTCTCGTAGGCGAGCGTGGGGGAGCCCTGCGCCATCCACACCACCTGGCGCGGCGCGCGCTCGGCCTCGGCCTTCTTCGAACCCTCGGCCGCGGCGGCGCTCAGCGCCTGCTTCTCGGCGGCCGCGGGCGCGACCTCCGCCGTGGTGGCGACGTTGGTGAGCGCCGCCTTGGACGCCTTGCTCACCGACCGCGTCGCGCCCGCCTTCGACGTGGCGACGACGAGGTCACCGCCGAGGACCGGCAGCCCCCGGAAGGTGCGCTCGTACCGGGTGTGCGTGGTGCCGTCGACGTCCTGGACGACATCGCGTACGACCAGCTTCTCCTGGGCGCCGAGGCCGAGTTCCCCGGCGGTCTCCGTCTTGGCCGCGTCGGCGTCCCGCAGCAGCGCGGCGCGCTGGGCGGGGGAGAGCGAGCGCGGCAGCCCACCGGGGTCGGCCTTGCCCGCGACCGGCGCGGCGGGCGCGCCGTCCGGCTGCGCGACGGCGGTGCCGGCCTGCACGCCGACGGTGAGAAGGGCTGCTGCGGCGATCAGTGCGCCGGTGGCGGTGGCGCGCCGGCGGGGTCTGTGCGTGGGTCTCACGCGAACTCCTTCTGCGAGGGGGGACCGGGCGGCTCGGTGGGACACCCGGACAGTGCACGCGGAGCTGGGTGGAGCCTGGGAGCCTGGTGGCGCTCGGTCGGGCTCGGTGGTGCGGAGAACGGGGGAAGAGTCGCAGCAGGGGCGCGTATCTGTCAGGGGCGCGTCAAAAAGTTGGCCGGAATTCGTTCGCTGCCCGAAATTGCCTGTTCGTTAAGCGGACGTTTCACCGATCATCGGGACGCCGTGGCCAGGCGTTCGTCCGGGCATGGCCGTGTGAACGGAAGGTCAACCGGACCAGGGCGGCCGTCCGCCCGGATCCGGTGGCAGTGTGGCGCGTTCCCGGCGTGTCGCCGGGGGAGATGTCCTCGCGGGCGGACCGGCTCAGACCGCCGTGCTCCGCGCGGTGGTCCTGGACGGGGGCGCGGGCGTCGCGGACTCCGGCAGCCCGGTCCTCCCGGCCGTCCCCACCGGCTCCGGTCCCTGCCGGGCCCAGCGGGACGCGACGACCGCGCACACCATCAACTGCATTTGGTGGTAGAGCATCAGCGGCAGGATCACCGGCCCGGCGGACGGGCCGAACAGCACGGCCGCCATGGGCAGTCCCGTCGCGAGGCTCTTGTTGGAGCCGCAGAAGACGATGGCGATCCGGTCCTCCCGGTCGAAGCCGAGGCGCCGCGCCGCGTACGCGGTCGTCGCGAGCGCCAGCGCCAGCAGCGCCGCCACCACACTCACCAGGCCGGTCAGCCGCGCCGGGGTGATCTGCTGCCAGATGTTCCCGGCCATGCCCTGGCTGAAGGCGGTGTAGACGACGAGCAGGATGGAGCCGCGGTCCAGCAGCGCGAGCCCCTTCCTGTGGCGCCCCACGAACCCGCCGATCCAGCGCCGCAGCACCTGACCGGCGAGGAACGGCAGCAGCAACTGGACGGCGACGGCGAGCAGCCGCTCCGCCGAGAAGCCGACGGTGGAGCCGATCAGCCACGCGGCGAGCAGCGGCGTGGCGACCATCCCGGCCAGGCTGGAGTACGTACCCGCGCAGATGGCGGCCGGCACATTGCCCCGGGCGGTGGAGGTCAGCGCGATCGAGGACTGGACGGTCGAGGGGACGACGCAGAGGAAGAGCAGCCCGATGTGGAGCTGCTCGCTGAGCAGATACGGTACGACGCCGCCCGCGGCCACACCGAGCAGCGGGAAGAGCGCGAACGTGCTCGCGCCGACGACGAGATGGAGCTTCCACCGGCGCAGCCCGTCCAGGGCCTCGCGGGTGGAGAGCCGCGCCCCGTACAGGAAGAAGAGCAGCCCGATCGCGAGATCGGCGGCATCCCCGACGACCACGGCGGCGACGCCGGTCGCGGGCAGCAGGGCCGCGAGGGCGACCGTACCGAGGAGGGCGGCCACATAGGGGTCGACCGCCTTCCTCAGCCGGCCCGGCCAGGACGCCGGCCGGGGCTCCTGTGTCACATCAATCACCTTCGCCGTCGTCGCCTTGCCATGGGGGGTGGCCGATCTGCGGGATCCACCCGAGGAGGGAGGGTGCGGGGGCGGCGGCCCGCGCGGGGGGAGCGGGCCGGGCCGCCGGGGGAGGCGCGGCCTGGTCCTGCGGGGGCGCCGCCGTGGCCGGGGGCGCCGGTGCCGGTGCGGGCGCCGGTCCGGGGTCGGGCGTGGGCGCGGGGCCGGACGGTGCGGTGGGCGGGGGTGCCGGTGCGGGCGCCGGGGCCGGGGCGGGTGCGGGTGCCGCCACCGGTGCCGGTGCGGGTGCCGGAGCGGTGCCGGTGTCCCCGGTCCTCACGTCGATCGCGCCGCCGCCCCCGTCGTGGTCGCTGCCCGCCGTCCCCTTGCTGCTGATCAGCGTGTTGAGCGTGCGGTCCACCTCCAGCCAGGAGTCGGCGTGCGAGTTGTCGATCACGATGAGCCCGACGTTCCGTCCGGCGACGGGGCCGCTCGTCGGCGCCTCGTCGTCCGCCAGGGCGACGGAGGCGCCGCACAGGATGCTCGCGCTCGCGACGGCGACGACGCCCGCGGCGGAGCCGAGCGCCGTACGCGGTCCGCCGGTGGTGCTCCGGTGCCGGCCGGTGCCGGCCCGGAAAAGGTTCGACGACACGGGAGTTCGGCAGCCTCGCTCAGACGGTGACGGGAACCGGTACGGAATCGCGGAGGTCGTGGTGCCTGCTGATGTTCTTCTCCAGCAGTTCCGTGGCCCCCTTCACTCCGATGGCGCCGGTTTCCCGGGTGTCGGGCAGCCGCCCGTCCTCCATCTTCAGATCGATGAGCGCGCTGTCGATCGCACCGTGCGCCGCGAAAAGACACGGCGTGCTGTAGATGGCGACGTCGACGCCGAGTTCCGACAGTTCGGTGAGCGAGAGCCGCGGGGACTTTCCGCCCGCGATCTGGTTGAACAGCAGCGGCTTGTCGCCGACGACGGAACGGATCTTCCGGATCCATTCCACGCTGCGCACCCCGTCGACGAGGACGACGTCCGCGTCGGTCTCCGCCAGCGCCTGGGCCCGCCGTACGATCTCCGCCTCCTCCGTGGCGTCCGTACGGGCCACCACGAGCAGGTCCTCCCGGCTGCGCAGCACCAGGTCCAGCTTGGCCAGGTACTCCTCCAGCGGCAGGATCAGCTTGCCGTCCGCGTGCCCGCAGCGGCGGGGGCGCTTCTGGTCCTCCAGGATCACCCCGGACGCCCCGGCGCGCTCCAGCCGCTGGACGACGTGGCAGGCGACCTCGGGGTCCACGTAGCCGTCGTCGATGTCCACCAGCATGTGGTGCTTGGGGAAGGCCAGCCGGAGCCGTTCGGCGAAGGCCACCATGTCGGGCCACGCGATGTATCCGATGTCCGGGAGCCCGTAGTGCGAGGCGGCGAACCCGAATCCGGAGACGAAGAAACCGTTGTAGTGCTGGGCCGCGATGGAGGCCGAGTACATGTCGTAAATACCGATGAGCGGTGTGGTGCGAGGTGATTGGACCGCTTCTCGCAGGGCGTTGCCGTAGCGCATGGCTCTCCTCTGTCCGGAATCGGATTCCTCGACGGATTCCGGGACGGGGTGTGTGGGGGATTACGGGAGAACATTTACAGAAGACAAAGAGCTGGTAACGCGACACACCGGAGTATTCCCCGGTTTGGCAAAATTTGCTTATCCGTCCTGTCCGGATCCGATTGCACCGATCAGGTCGGTTGGGCCGATGGGCCCCGGAATGGGTCCTGGGGCCCATGACGTGTTCCGGTCAGCGGTTGTACGCTCCCCCGCAACGGGGGGTGGGGCGAGGTGCGCCACCATGAACGGCCCTTTTCTCAGGGCAGTTTGAGGTCTGACATGTCTTTCCATGGTGGTGTTCGACAGGTACCGGGTGCTCCGCCGGGTCCGCGGCCGATGCCCGGTCAGCTCGTGGCGGCGCGCCTGCTGGTGAACGTCCTCTTCGGCGCGACGCTGCTCGGCGGTCTCGGGATCTTCCTGACCGCCGTCACGCTCGGCGCGGTGGACGGCACGCTGATCGGGGCGGTCGGGTACGCGGCCGTGCCCGGTGTGGCCGGCTGGCTGCTGGCGCGGCAGGCGCCGGCCGGCGGGATCAGGGTCTGGTGGGGGCTGGTCGCCGTCCAGGTGTGGCTGGTCCTCGGCGCTCTCTTCACCATCGGTGACGGTTCGGGCCGTGGCTTCACCCAGCTCCTGCTGCCCGTGGTGATCCTGGCGCTGCTGAGCCGGGTGCGGAGCCGCGAGTGGTTCGCGCTCGCGGAGCACGAGCGGGCCGGGAGCCCGCCGTTCTCCCTCTCCCACATGATCAGGTGGCGGCGCGACCGCGGGCAGACCGCGCTGGAGTACCTCGGCCTCGTGCTCGTCGTGGTGGCGGTCGTCGGGGGCCTGGTGCTCGGGGCCACGCGGATCGGCGGCGGGGTCCAGGCCCGTATCTGCTCGGTCCTCGACCTCTCCTGCGCGTCGGAGGGCACGGGCGGGGACGACACGATCGAGGCCCACGGAGCCGAGGGCGACGAGGGGGATCCGGGGGGCGCCACCGGCGGAACAAGGGGCGCCACCGGCGGTACGGGGGGCGGCACCGGCGGTACGGAGGGCGCCACGGGCGGTACGGGGGGCGGCACCGGCGGAACAGGCGGCACCGGGGGTACCGGCGGCACCTCCGGGGGTACGGCCGACGTGCCCGTCGGCTCCGACGGCGACGAGGCGGGCGACCCCACCGACCCGTACGAGCCCGTCTTCGCGCCCGGTGAGGAGAACCGGGACGGCGGGGGCGGTGACGACGGTGACCAGAAGCCCGACTGCTCGGGCTTCTGGGGATGCGCCTGGGACTACTCCGGACAGGTCCTCGAAGGGCTGTTCGTCGACGGGATCTGGGGCGATGTCACCGACCTGTTCGACACGGTCGTCCACCCGGTCGACACGTTCAACGGCATCCTCGACTACGGCAGGTCGCTCGGCGACACATGGTCCGAGGACTCCGAGGACGCCTCCGGCAAGTGGGGCGACGGCGACTACCTCGGCGCGCTGGGCGACTGGGCCGGCGCCTCGCTCAAGACCGGCGGCACGGTCCTGGACGACATGTTCATCGGGGACGACGTCCGCGAGACCTGGAACCGGGGCGAGAAGACCCAGGCCGTCACCAACGTCGTCTGGAACATCGGTTCGCTCTTCATCCCCGGCTACGACGCCGCCAAGGTCGCCGGGAAGACCAGCAGACTCGGCAAGCTGGGCAAGCTGACCCAGGCCATCGCGGACGGCGCCGAGAAGGCCAAGGGCGCCGCGAACGCGGCCCGCAGGGCGGCGGGCCTCGGCGACTCCAAGGCCGCGCGCGAAGCGGCCGACGAGGCCCGGCGCCACGCCGACGAGGCGGAGAGGAAGGCCGAGGAGAAGGGCGCTTGCAGCATCGCGCTGGGCGGCGCGCGGCTCGTACCGTACGGGGGCGGCCCGTCCGGTGGTCCGTACGGCGGCCCGGCCGGTGTGGCCGGCTCCGGCACCGGGGTCCTCGCCGCGCCCCGCGCCTCCGTACCGCTGATCGTCCTCGCGGAGGGCAGCGGCCCGAAGCGGTGCGAGGGCGCCGAGGCGGACGACGCGCGCGACGCGCGGAAGGAGGCCGACGACGCGGACCGGGCCGCCGACGGCGCCGAACTCGGTGACGCGGCCGACCGGGCGAAGCGGACCATCCTGGACGCGCGGGACAAGCAGAAGACGCCCAGGAACGAGCGCTTCACCCTCAACGAGGGCGCGGTCGACAAGCTCACCGCGAAGGCGAAGGACACCCCGGACCTCCGGCGCGGGGAGTTCGGCAAGGACGAGCTGGCCGCCGCCCTGAACGACCTCTCCGACATGCTCGGGACCAAGGGCATCGACAACCAGAGCCGCGGTGCGCTCGGCGCGACCGTACTGAAGGCCAACGACCGCCACCAGCTCGCCGAGGCCATGGCCGAGGTCCGCGCGGCGCGGCGCGCCGCCGACCTGGAGGCCGCGCCCGGGACCAAGGTGTACGCGGCCGTCGGCAAGGAGAAGGGGCGCCAGTCGGTGGACTTCGGGGACGGCACCACCGCCGACCTGACGGGCATCGACGACGCCGACGTCGTCTACAGGGGCAAGGACGGCACCGTCAACGTCGTCGAGGTCAAGAACACCGCCAACGCCACCACCCAGGCATCCCTGGGCGCCCAGGCGAAGAAGCTCGGCGAATGGGCCAGGGAGGAGGGGGCGAACCCGCCACGGGCGGCACGGTACGAGATCCAGACCGGCAAGGACTGGGACAAGATCTTCAACACCTTCCAGAAGGACAAGAAGACGGGCACCATCCCGGAGGGCACCCCCGCACGGACCCTCGCGGAGAACGGCCTCGGGGCGAGGATCGCCGGACAGGACCTCACCCCCGAGCAGCTCACCGGCCTCGACGCCGCCTGGAACGCGAAGAGCCCGGCGGAGAAGCAGGCCGCGCGCGACTCGGGCAGGATGAAGGATCCCAAGAGCGCGATGGAATACCTGGGAGTGTCATGACGACGGCGAACGACGGAGGGGACGGCGGGGCTCCGCTGCTCCCCGAGGCGGTACGGGCCCTTCCGTACTCCTGGGGCACCGGCTACGTCTGGCCGCCCGAGACCGAGGAGAGCCCCGGGACCCTGGCGCTCGCCCGCGCCGTCCTGGAGGGCTGCCTCCCGGCCGGCCGCCTCGCCACGCCGGAACCGCCCCCCGAGGTCCGCGCGAAACACCTCGGCGAGGGGGAGGAACTGCCCGACTGGATCGAGGCCAGGAGCGTGCTGCGGTCCCTCATGCCGTACGCGCGCGACGTGACCCGGGAACGGATGGCCGAGGCCGAGGCGCGGTGCGCGCGGGCGGGCCTGGACACCACCGACTTCACCGAGCGGTGGACCCGCCGTATCTCCGCCTGGATCGCGCAGGAGGTGCTGCGCTGGTGCGGCCTGATGGTCGACGACACCGGCGCGCTCAGCCCCTGGGCGACCGACCTCGCGGAGCGGTACGCCCACCGCGGCATGGCCGCCGAACAGGCCGTGTGGCTGCTCCGCCTCACCCCCGAACTGCCGGGCAGCCACGCGGCGCTGGCCCGGCTGGCCCAGGACGCGGAGCTGCCGTCCGAGGTGCGGGAGCTGGCCGCGGCGGCGGTCACCGGCCCGGCGGAGGGGAACTGACGCCCGCCCGGCGGTCCCGCTGGGGCCCGGCGCGCGTCACGCGCCCGCGGCGACGGCTTTCAGTTCGGCCAGCGAGTCCCGGATCAGTTCCCGGAGGTCCGGCCGGCCGCTTCCCTCGATCCAGCGTTCGAAGGCGACCTTGAAGACGGCGGTGCCCGCCTCGGCCGCGAGGCTCGCGCCCGGGTCGCCGACGCCGCGCCCGCGCAGGGTCCCGGCGAGCGCGGCGGAGAGGGACGCGAGTTTGATCAGCTCACGCTCCCGGAGTTCGGGGTGGGCGGCGATGACGGCGTGACGCCGCAGGGCGCTCGCGCGGCGCTCCTCGAAGAGGTCCCCGGTGGCTTCCAGCGCGGCGCAGACCGCGTCGATCGGCGCGACGGAGCCGGGGACACGGGTGAGCGCGTCCACGACGAACTCCTCCAGCGCCCTCGCACCCGCGAACAGGACCTCGCGCTTGTCGGCGTAGTGCCGGAAGAACGTCCGCTCGGTGAGCCCCGCCCGCTGGGCGATCTCCGCCACCGTCGTCTGCTCGAAGCCGCGCTCCCCGTAGAGCTCCAGCGCGGCCTGTTCGATCCGCCCGCGCGCGTTGGGCTCCCATCGGCTCATGGCCCGATCCTACGCGAGGACAGTGACTGTCATCCCGGCGGGCCGGGCCGCCCCCCGTCGCCCCGCCGCGCTCACGCCAGGCTGTCGCGCCACGCGCGGTGGAGGCCCGCGAAGCGGCCCGTGCCCGCGATCAGCTCGGCCGGGGCGCCGTCCTCCACGATGCGGCCGTCCTCCATCACCAGGACCCGGTCCGCGATCTCGACCGTCGACAGCCGGTGGGCGATCACCACCGCCGTACGGCCGTGCAGCACCGTGTCCATCGCGCGCTGCACCGCACGCTCGCCCGGGATGTCCAGCGAACTGGTCGCCTCGTCCAGGATCAGCACCGCCGGGTCCGCGAGCAGCGCGCGGGCGAACGCGACCAACTGACGCTGGCCCGCCGAGATCCGGCCGCCCCGCTTCCGTACGTCCGTGTCGTAGCCGTTCGGCAGACCGCTGATGAAGTCGTGCGCGCCGATCGCCTTCGCCGCCGCCTCGATCTCCGCGCGGCCGGCGTCCGGGCTGCCGATGGCGATGTTCTCCGCGACCGTGCCGGAGAAGAGGAACGCCTCCTGGGTCACCATCACCACCCCGCGCCGCAGCTCGGGGGTGTCCAGCTCGCGCAGATCCACGCCGTCCAGCAGGATCCGTCCCTCCGTCGGGTCGTAGAACCGGGCCAGCAGCTTCGCCAGGGTGGACTTGCCCGCGCCCGTCGAGCCGACGACCGCGACCGTCTGGCCCGCCGGGATGGTCAGATCGAAGCGGGGCAGCACCTCGCCGCCCGTGCGGTACGCGAACCGCACCCCCTCGAACACGGCCGCCCGGCCGGGGAATCCGCGCTCCGTCGCGGGCAGCTCCCTCGGCCGCTCCGCCTCGGGCACGGACGGCGTCTGGGTCAGCAGTCCCGCGATCTTCTCCATGGAGGCGGCGGCCGACTGGTACGAGTTGAGGAACATCCCGAGCCGGTCGATCGGGTCGTACAGCCGCCGCAGATAGAGCGCCACCGCCGCGAGCACCCCGAGCGGCAGGGAACCCTCCGCCACCCGGTAGGCGCCCCAGAGGACGATCCCGGCGACGGCCGTGTTCGCGACCAGCCGGGAGCCGGTCACATAGCGGGCCATCTCCAGGATCGCGTCGCCGTTGCTCCGCTCGTGACGGTGGTTGAGCGCCCGGAAGTCCGCGTCGTTGGCCCGCTCGCGGCGGAACGCCTGCACCGGCCGGATGCCGTTCATCGTCTCCGCGAACTTCACGATGACGGCCGCGATCGCGGTGGAGCGCCGGGAGTAGGCCAGGGCGGCCCGCCGCTGGTAGAGCCGTACCAGCAGGAAGAGCGGGACGAAGGACGCCACCGCCAGCGCGCCCAGACCCAGGTCCAGATAGAGCAGCATCGCGGAGATGTAGACGAACGCGAGGACCACGCCGATGAGCTCCTGAAGGCCCTCGCTCAGCAGCTCGCGCAGCGACTCCACGTCCGTGGTCGAGCGGGAGATCAGCCGCCCCGACGTGTACCGCTCGTGGAAGTCGACGCTCAGCGCCTGCGCGTGACGGAAGATCCGGCCGCGCAGATCGAGGAGCACGTCCTGGTTGATCCGCGCGGAGGCCCGGATGAACGCGTACTGGAGGGCGCCCGACCCCACCGAACAGATCAGATAGCCCGCCCCGACCGCGTACAGCGGCCCGTACTCCCCGTCGCGGAACGCGGGCACGCCCCGGTCGATGGCGTACGCGACGATCAGCGGCCCGGCCTGCATCGCGGCCTGCTGGAGCAGCAGGAGCAGCGCGGCCACCACCACCCGCGCGCGCCGGGGGCGCAACAGCGAGCGCAGCAGCGCGCCGGTGGCACCCGGGGGCGTGGGCAGCGCGTCCTTCCCGAAGGGATCGTCCGGGCCCGCTCCTCCGTCCTGGCCGGCCGTGTCGCTCCGGCCCGATCCCTCCGGGCCGGAAGGGCCTGAGGGGCCCGAGGGGTCTGACAGATCGGACGCGGGCCCCGGCGGGGACGGTGACGGGGGCGCCTCGACCTCGTCCAGGGGTACGGACCGGACGGCGCCCGCTTCCCAGCGCGCCTCCCGCTCCGGCTCCGGGCCGTGCGCGTCCGTCGTGGTCGACGTCGTCATCGGACACTCTCCTCAACGGGCTCCGGCACGGGCTCCGACGCCCCCGACATCAGCCACGCGTACTCCGTGCTGCCGCGCAGCAGCTCCTGATGCGTCCCCACGGCGGCGATCCGGCCGCCGGAGATCAGCGCCACCCGGTCGGCGAGCAGCACCGTCGACGGCCGGTGCGCCACGACCAGCGCCGTCGTCCCGCGCAGCACGCGCCGCAGCGCCGCCTCCACCCGCGCCTCGGTGTGCACGTCCAGCGCGGAGAGCGGGTCGTCCAGGACCAGGAAGCGCGGCCGTCCCGCCACCGCCCTGGCCAGCGCGAGCCGTTGGCGCTGGCCGCCGGAGAGGCTGTGGCCCTGCTCGCCCACCTCGGTCTCCGTCCCGTGCGGCAGCGCCCCGACGAAGTCGGCCTGGGCCACCTCCAGCGCGCGCGGCAGCGCGTCCTCCCCGGCGTCCGCCGCGCCCATCAGCACGTTCTCCCCGACGGTGGCGGAGAAGAGCGTGGGCTCCTCGAAGGCCACGGAGACCAGCTCCCGCAGCCGTCGCCGGGGCAGCTCCGTGATGTCCTGCCCGTCCAGCGTGATCCGCCCGGCCGTCGCCTCGTGCAGCCGGGGCACGAGCGCGGTCAGGGTCGTCTTGCCCGACCCCGTGGCGCCGACCAGCGCCATCGTCTCGCCGTGCCGGATGTGCAGATCGATCCGGTCGAGGACGGGCACCGAGTCCGCCGCCGCGTCGGGGTAGCGGAACGCGACGCCCTCGAAGCGCAGCCCGCCGCCGGCGTCCTCCGGATCCGTGGCTTCCGCCCCCGCGCCGTCGCTTCCCGCTTCCCGGTCGCGCGTCGTCCCCTCGGCCTCCGCCTCCTCCCGTACGTCCATCACCTCGAAGTACCGGTCGGTGGCGGTCGCCGACTCCTGGCTCATCGCCAGCAGGAACCCGATCGACTCCACCGGCCAGCGCAGCGCCAGGGCCGTCGACAGGAACGCCACCAGCGTGCCCGCCGAGAGCCCGCCGTCCGCCACCTGGACCGTGCCCAGCACCAGCGCCGCACCGATCGCCAGTTCGGGAACGGTCATGATCACGGCCCAGATGCCCGCCAGCAGCCGCGCCTTGCCCAGCTCCGTCGTGCGCAGCCGCCGTGTCAGCTCGCGGAAGGCCAGCGCCTGGCTGCGGTGGCGGCCGAACCCCTTGATGATCCGGATGCCGAGCACGCTCTCCTCGACCACCGTCGTCAGATCGCCGACCTGGTCCTGTGCCTTCCGCGCCACCAGCGAGTACCGCGTCTCGAAGAGCGAGCAGACGATCATCAGCGGGACCACGGGCATCAGCAGCACCAGACCCAGCGACCAGTCCTGGAGCATCAGAATGACGAAACCGATCAGGATCGTCGCCCCGTTGACCAGCAGGAACGTCAGCGGGAACGCCAGGAACATCCGCAGCAGCATCAGATCCGTCGTGCCGCGCGACAGCAACTGGCCCGAGGGCCACCGGTCGTGGAAGGCCACCGGCAGCCGCTGGAGGTGGCGGTAGAGGTCGGCGCGCATCGCCGCCTCGACACCCGCCAGCGGCCGGGCGACCAGCCACCGCCGCAGCCCGAACAGCAGCGCCTCCGCGACCCCCAGCGCCAGCAGCGCCAGCGCGCCGAGCCAGACCCCGCCGGGGTCCCGGTCCTTGACCGGGCCGTCCACCATCCACTTCAGGACGAGCGGCATCACCAGCCCCAGGCACGACGCGACGATCGCGACGACCGCCGCGGTGACCAGACGCCTGCGCACCGGCCGTACGTACGGCCACAGCCGCAACAGCGAACGGACGGAGGAGGACCGCTCCCCGGGGCTTTCCCCGGGCCGGTCCTTGGCGGGTGCATCTGTCTCGGTCATCAGAGCGAGCCTACGGTCCGCCACTGACAACGCTCATGTGGTTTTCCTGCCACTCTCGTCCGGTCGTACCAGCGCATCAACTGATCGGATGACGGCAGGCCGGACGCGGTGGCCGATGGTACGCACCCCCGCCGCCGCGCTCCCCCCACCGCGTCCCGGCCCGCCGTCCGGACGACCGTCGTGGACAGAACGGCTCCCCGTGTCGAGCGGCCGGCCCGCCGCCGGTCAGGCGACCACCCGGAAGAGCAGCACCGCCCGCGCCGGGACCCGGACCACCGCACCGCCCTTGTGCACCGTGCCCGGCGCCGCCCGCTGGTCCGTCCGCGCCGTGTCCACCACCAGCTCGTACGCGCCCGCCCAGGGCGGTCCCGGCAGCGTGAAGTCCACCGGTCGCGCACCGGCGTGCAGGACCGTCAGGAAGCTGTCGTCGGTGATCTTCTCGCCGAGGGCGTCCCGCCCCGGGATGTCGCGCCCCGAGAGGAAGAGCCCGAGGGTCGACGCCGGGGCGTACCAGTCCGCCTCCGTCATCTCCGCGCCGTACGGGGTGAACCACGCCAGGTCCCGCAGCCCGTCCGGGGCCTGACGGCGCCCGGAGAAGAAAGCGCGACGGCGCAGGACCGGGTGGGCGCGGCGCAGGGCGAGCAGCCGGACGGTCAGCCGGTGCAGCCCCAGCGGCCCGTTCTCCGTGGGGTCCGCGCCGTCCGGGGCGTCGGTGCCGGCGGTGCCGTCAGCGCCGCCGGCGGGCTTCTCGTCGAGCAGCGACCAGTCGACCCAGCTCACCTCGTTGTCCTGGCAGTACGCGTTGTTGTTGCCGCCCTGGGTACGGCCCATCTCGTCGCCCGCGACCAGCATCGGCACCCCCGTCGACACCAGCAGCGTGGTCAGCAGGTTCCTGAGCTGGCGCCATCGCAGGGCGTCGACGGCGGGGTCGTCGCTCCCGCCCTCGGCCCCGCAGTTCCAGGACCGGTTGTCGTCGGTGCCGTCCCGGTTGCCCTCCCCGTTCGCCTCGTTGTGCTTGCGTTCGTACGACACCAGGTCGCGCAGCGTGAAGCCGTCGTGCGCGGTGATGAAGTTGACGGAGGCGTACGGCCGCCGGCCGCCCCACGCGTACAGGTCGCTGGAGCCGGAGAGCCGGTAGCCGAGGTCCCGTACATCGGGCAGGGCGCCGCGCCAGAAGTCCCGTACGGCGTCCCGGTAGCGGTCGTTCCACTCCGCCCACAGCGGCGGGAACGCCCCCACCTGGTAGCCGCCGCTGCCCACGTCCCACGGTTCGGCGATCAGCTTCACCCGGCGCAGCACCGGGTCCTGCGCGATCACCGCGAGGAACGGCGAGAGCATGTCCACGTCGTGCATGGAGCGGGCGAGCGCCGCCGCCAGGTCGAAGCGGAAGCCGTCCACGCCCATCTCCGTCACCCAGTAGCGCAGCGAGTCGGTGATGAGCCGCAGCACATGCGGCTGGACCACGTGCAGGGTGTTCCCGCAGCCCGTGTAGTCGGTGTACCTGCGGGCGTCGGCGGGCAGCCGGTAGTAGCCGCGGTTGTCGATGCCGCGCAGGGAGAGCGTGGGCCCGTGCTCGCCGGCCTCCGCCGTGTGGTTGTAGACCACGTCGAGGATGACCTCTATCCCCGCCGCGTGCAGCGCGCGCACCATCTCCTTGAATTCCTCGACCTGCTGGCCGCGCGTGCCGGTGGCCGCGTACCCGGCGTGCGGGGCGAAGTAGCCGACGGAGTTGTAGCCCCAGTAGTTGCGCCGTCCGCGCCGCAGGAGGTGGTCCTCGTGCGCGAACTGGTGGACCGGCAGCAGCTCGACCGCGGTCACCCCCAGACGCCGGAGATGGCCGATCGCCGCCGGGTGCGCGAGCCCCGCGTACGTGCCGCGCAGCTTCTCCGGGATCCCCGGATGGAGCTGGGTGAAGCCCCGTACGTGCAGCTCGTAGATGACGGAGTCGGCCAGCGGCGTCTTGGGCCGCCGGTCGTCCGTCCAGCCGTCGTCGGGCGCGTCGTCGTGGACGACGACCCCCTTGGGGACGTACGGGGCGGAGTCGCGGTCGTCGCGCACGGTGTCGGCGACCTGCGGCTGCGGCCAGTCCCGTACATGACCGTAGACCTCGGGGGGCAGCTCGAACTCTCCGTCGACGGCGCGCGCGTACGGGTCCAGCAGCAGCTTCGCCGGGTTCCAGCGCGCCCCCGTCCAGGGGTCCCAGCGGCCGTGGACCCGGAATCCGTACCGCTGCCCGGGGTGCACGCCGGGCACGAAGCCGTGCCAGATCTCATGGGTCAGCTCGGTCAGCGGCAGCCGGGTCTCGGCGCCGCGGTCGTCGTACAGACAGACCTCGACCGCCTCGGCGCCGCCCGCCCACAGCGCGAAGTTGGTGCCCGCCACACCGTCGGGGGCCACCCGGTAGCGGGCCCCGAGCGGGGTCGCCGAGCCCGGCCTGACGACGGGCGCGGGGGCGCCGGGCGGCTCCCCCGTCGCGGCGTGCCCGGTGGCGTGTTCCTGGTCGACTGTCTCCTGCTCGGCTGCGCTCGCCACTGACCGGCCTCCCGCGGCTCATGGGCCCCGCTCCCCGGCGCGCACGGCGTCCCGGCCGTGGGCTGCTCCTCGCGGTGGTCCTCCCCCTGTTCTGCCCCCAAGAGGCCCCGCCCTCACGTTTCCCCGGGAGGGGGGTGGTCGTTGGGCGGTCATGAGAAACATGACAAAGCGGGCAGGGGTCTATCGGGCGGCCCTGCTGACGCGGGCCGGACTGATCGCCGCGCTGACCGCTCTCGCGGGCCTGACCGGGTGCGCCGGCGGCCCGGCCGCCCTGCTGGAGAGCAAGGCGGGGACCTCCGCCGACACCATCACCGTCACCCCCGCCGACGGCGCGAAGGGGGTCGTGCGGACGGACCGGATCCAGGTGGGCGTCCCGGACGGCCGGCTCGAACGGGTGAAGGTGACCCAGGTGGAGGACGCGCGGCCGGCCGAACTGCCGGGGCGGCTCTCCGCGGACGGCCGTACCTGGACCCCGAGCGCCGGCGCGGTCGTCGCCCTCGCGGCCAGGTACCGCGTGGACGCGGTCGCCGTGGACGGCGCCGGGCGCCGCTCGACGCGCCACACCACCTTCACCACGGCGGTGCCCGAGAACCGGTTCACCGCCTACTTCTCGCCGGAGAACCGCGCGACCGTCGGTACCGGAATGATCATCTCCGTCGACTTCAACCGGGAGGTCCGGGACCGCGCCGCCGTCCAGCGCGCCATCACGGTCACCTCGGACCCGCCGGTGGAGGTGGCGGCCCACTGGTTCGGCCGGGACCGGCTCGACTTCCGCCCGCGCGAGTACTGGCAGCCGGGCACCGAGGTCACCGTCGAACTGGCGCTGCGGGACGTCCAGGCGGCGCCCGGGGTGTTCGGCATGCAGCACAGGACCGTCGGCTTCACGGTGGGCCGCTCACAGGTCTCGCTGGTCGACGCGGAGGAGCACACCATGGAGGTACGGCGCGACGGCGAGCCGCTGTCGACGCTGCCGATCACCGCGGGCGACGCCAAGAACCCCACCTACAACGGGAAGATGGTGGTCACGGAGTTGCACGACGTGACCCGGATGAACGGCGGATCGGTCGGGTTCGGTGCCGAGTACGACATCAAGGACGTCCCGCACGCGATCAGGCTGACCACCACGGGCACGTTCCTGCACGGCAACTACTGGGAGTCCCGTTCCACGTTCGGCTCCGAGAACGTCAGCCACGGGTGCGTGGGGCTGCGCGACGCCAAGGGAGGTGACCCCGACTCACCGGCCGGCTGGTTCTTCGAGCGGACCCTGGTCGGCGATGTGGTGGAGGTGGTCAACTCCCGTGACCGTACGGTCGCTCCGGACAACGGCCTCGGTGGCTGGAACATGGAGTGGAACAAGTGGAAGGCGGGCTCCGCGGTCCGCTGACGCCCCCGGGCTCCCGCCGCGCGGGACCACACCGTCACCACGCCCCGCCGCGGGCTCCGTCCGCCCCTCCGTACCCTCGCCGCCGCCCCTCGCGCGCCCGTCCGCCGGCCCCGTACACCTGCCGGCCCGGCCCCGTACCACCGCCATGACCTGGGCCGTCCCCGCCTGTTGGGACGGAATGGTGACATAAGAGAGATCTAGGTCCCGCTCGCCGTGTGATTATCTATCGGCATGCGCGTGCACTCGACGCGCGGGGGTGCGGGCCGTGGCGGGGCCAGGCCGCGCGAGGGGAGACGACCATGGTGAACAGGGCGCCGATATCGGCCACATCGAGCATGTCCGGCCGGGGCCGCGGGCACGGGAGCACGGGGCCGCTCGCGCTGCTGCTGGGAGCGCTGCTTCTGCTGGTGACGGCGTGCGGCGGCGGCTCCGGTACCGGCGACGAGGGGAAGAGCGGCGGTAAGGGCGCGGCGGAGGTGAAGAACGCCGCCTCCGTCGCGGTGGTGACGATCGAACCCAAGGACGGCGCCAAGTCCGTGGGCACCATGGGCGCGCTGAAGGTCTCCGCGGCCAAGGGCAAGCTGACCACCGTCACCGTCCAGGACGACAAGGGCGAACCGGTCGAGGGCAAGCTCTCGGCCGGCGGCGCCGCCTGGGAACCGCTCCAGCACCTCGCGTCCGGCACCCGGTACAAGGTGCACGCGATCGCCGAGGACGCCGACGGGCGCGCGTCCGCGAAGGACACCACGTTCACCACGCTCGTCCCGGAGAACACCTTCATCGGCACCTACACGCCCGAGGACGGTTCCACGGTCGGCGTCGGCATGCCGGTCTCGATCAACTTCACGCGGGGCATCACCGAGCCCGAGGCCGTGGAGAAGGCCATCACGGTGACGGCCGAGCCGTCCGTCCCCGTCGAGGGCCACTGGTTCGGCAACGACCGGCTCGACTTCCGCCCCGAGAAGTACTGGGCGCCGGGCACGAAGGTGACCGTCAAGCTCAACCTGGACGGCGTCGAGGGCCGGCCCGGGGTCTACGGCAAGCAGGCCAAGACCGTGTCGTTCACCATCGGGCGCAGCCAGGTCTCGACCGTCGACGCGAGCGCCAAGACGATGAAGGTCGTCCGGGACGGCAAGCTGATCAAGACCATCCCGATCACCGCGGGCGCCCCGTCGACCACCACGTACAACGGCCAGATGGTCATCAGCGAGAAGTACGCGGTGACCCGGATGAACGGTGCCACGGTCGGCTTCGGCGGTGAGTACGACATCAAGGACGTGCCGCACGCGATGCGCCTGTCCACCTCGGGCACCTTCATGCACGGCAACTACTGGGCCTCCGCGGGCACCTTCGGCTCGGCGAACGTCAGCCACGGCTGCGTCGGACTGCGGGACCTGCGGGGCGGCGGGAACAACGGCACCCCGTCGGCGTGGATGTACAACTCCTCGATCATCGGCGACGTGGTCGTCGTGAAGAACTCGAAGGACAAGCAGATCGCCCCGGACAACGGCCTAAACGGCTGGAACATGTCCTGGTCGGAGTGGACCGCCTAACCCCCGGCCACCGGAGCCCCCGGGCCCGGGGGGGGGGGGGCCCCCCCCCC